>JAAYQK010000096.1 GCA_012519325.1 Gracilibacteraceae bacterium
GCAATAATCGCACTTATTGCGGTAAGTCATGTGGCAGGAGCAACAGGAACTCCGGCTCAAATCTTCGCTGCTGGTGTTGCAGAGTTCATGAGCAGCTTCGGGCTTCCCGTTTCCGTGGGTACTGTATTCGTAACGCTTGCATTTTCTGCATTTGCCCTCACAAGCCTTGACACTGCAACAAGAATAGGCCGTTATATGTTCCAGGAAATGACTACCAAAGCAGACGGAACAAAAACAGCATTGAGCAACATGTATGCATCAACTATTGTAACCGTAGGTTTATCAGCATTGCTGCTGACATACGGATATCAGAAAATATGGCCGATTTTCGGTTCAGCAAACCAGCTGCTTGCCGGTCTCGCACTTCTTGCAGTATCCGCTTGGCTGGCCAAGTCTGGAAAGAAGAACCTGATGACTATAATTCCTATGGTGTTTATGTTCTGTGTAACTCTTACAGCTCTTATATTTGTTGCAAAAAATAATTTTGCAGGAGGAAATGCTGTAATTGGGTCATTAGCTTCGATACTCTTTGTATTGGCTATTGTGTTAATCATCACTACAGTAAAGACATTTTCCGGAGATAAGTCCAAGAATCAGGATATGGGTGCCTGATTATCATAAAAACCGGAAACCGCATTAGCTGCGGTTTCCGGTTTTTACTTCCATTCACGAATAATATCCGAAAACTCTATGTTGATTCTATTAATATAGTTATTGCTGCCAGACTTTGGACGTATTCCGGATTCATTCTCCAGCTCTATAAAAGTAATGCATGGCATTTTTATAATGAATTCCGTCCCCTTCCCCAACTCACTATTTAGTGAAATCCTTCCTCCATGCTTCTCAACAAGCGCTTTCACAAGAGACAGGCCTATACCGCTGCCTTCCTGCTGCCTTGTCAATGACTTGTCCACCTGATGAAACCTGTTGAATATACTGTTCTGTTTATCCGGAGGTATTCCTATGCCGGTGTCTTTTACGGAAATCTCAAGTGAATCCTCCTGAGCAAAAACCTTTACCCATACTCTGCCTCCTCTTTGTGTGAACTTTATTGCATTTGAAAGCAGGTTCAAAATAATGCGCTCTATTTGCTCAGGATCACATGCAATAATTTTTTCTTCCACATTGGTATCAAAGACAATGTCAATACCCCTGTTTGCTGTATACTCAGCAACAGATGCGGTAATACCCTTAATAATCTCTATAATATTATGATTCTGCGGGTTAATTTCATAATAATTAGAATCAATCTTCGCTATGTCTATAAGATTGTTTACAAGTCTCAGCAGCCTGTAACAGTTCTTTTGCATGATCCTCAGATACTTGCTTTCATTCATCCCTCTATAAATTGAATCCCCCTGGGACTCTAACAATTGAACTGCTGCCAGAATAATATTAAGAGGGGTCTTAAATTCGTGAGAAATGTTCGAGAAAAACTCGTTCTTTATTCTATCATATTCCAGCACACTATTTAATTCTTCATTAAATATCACTTCCAGGTCATTTCCGTATCTGATCAGTATATAACTATGATTCTTAATTATTTTTGCGATTTCAAAAATATCAACTTTGTCAGCGTCATAAAGACATATTACTGTAAAAGGCATGCTTGAGATTAATATATTTATATTATGTTCATATTCTGAAAAGTCCCTAAAAATGCTTTTCTCCATCCATGATGTATCTGCAACTGCTCTAAGGCCTTCAAATCCCTTTTCCAACGCATGGCTTGCAAGCTTCTTCCACTGCCCGCATACTCTCATCTCATTAAAGCCGTTGTCTCTCATATACCATTCTGTGTACGGAATTATCATTAATTGACCGCTCTCAATATACCTATCAATATTATTAATATATACACCAATAATATCTCTGATTTCTTCATAACTTGTATTTTGCGAGTAAATCCAAATGCACAACTCATTATTCATTAAACCTGCTTTTATATATGGTGCACCGACATAAGCAAAATCTTTTTTTGATCTAAAAATATGGCATATATGGGTGCCCCATGGAATGCTGCCGATTATATCTATCCCTGAGCTTCTAAGATTGTTGTTCATTTGTATCCCCCGTAATACTAATAAGTTGTCATATTTACATATTATATAACTTCATATTGCAATAATTTTATTGCACATATGCAAAAAACCTACCCGAACGTTTCAGCGAGGCGTGGGATATATGCCCACGGCCTGTTTGTAAAGTTAGAACCCTACGCTTATAGAAGCAGGAGGCATTTTCATACCTCGTTATAATATAATAAAAAAACCTATATTTGTCAATTGTTCCATTATATTTAAATATAATTAGAAATCACAAATACATCATTGCAATCGAAATACTCCTTCAGTCTTCTTGGGCCCGCCAGTATTTCCCTGCCTATGAACAGTGTGCCGTCTTCCTTTGTTTTAACGTTCCACTTCACAAGTATGATATAACCGTCTGCAATTTCAATTCCGGTAATGCAGCGAGGATGAACACAGCTTCCGTCATTGAAATATGGGGGCTCCCCCGGCTCGGGGAACATGGGCCTATGGGTATGCCCGGCTATAAGCATATGCTTTTCTTTTATTATCCATTCAGTAAGCCTCTTTTCCGCCGTCTCTTTCTTCTTATAATTTTTTGCTGTTCTTGTAGGATCATTTACTCCAAAGGTAGTAAGAGGCCTCCATAAATATCTGACCAAAAACCTGGCTAGCTTCCACAGCCTGTCGTTCAGGCAATCCACTTGGTGTCCGTGAATTAGAAAAATCTTGTTGCCGGTAGGTATATGTATCAAAATCAACCCTTCATGAATTTTTATATTTTTAAATAACGGAACATATCTTTTTGCAGGCTCATCAAAATACTGATGCATATTTATCATTACAAATCTTTTATATTTCTTTACCATGTCATGATTGCCGTAAATCATATGGAGCCTGCCCTCACTGTGGAATTTGGACATCAGCCAGAAAACATCGCTGTGAACCTGCTTGATATCAAAAAAACTGCTGTTTTCCCACAGCTCGTCTCCGTCTCCTATTTCTATATAAGTGAAGTTTTTTTTGTAGTAATAAGTTAAAGCAGCAAAAAAAAGATTCTGGTTCCTGGAAAAATCATCTGCCCAGCTTCCATCTCCCCTGTGGCAATCACTCATTAAAATAATTCTGGAGGAATCATCAAAAGCGATATGCTTAGCCGCTTCAAAAACCTGGTCTATCCGCCTTAACGGGTCCACCTGACCTCACCTCGCCAAGTTACTAATCTCATTTACAATATATTCACTTGGCTCATGATTTGAAGCTAAATTAAATACTCTTTTATTTCTTCAAATTTTTCGAATAGCTGCTTTGTTTTGCCGATACTATTCAAAATAACATCATATAATTCAGGTGCCTGTTCCCGAATTGCATTCATTTTATCCGGGAAGCTATCATACTGACCGGTTATTTCCTGATACTTATTACATAGCAGTTCATTTTTTCTCTGTATTATCCAATCTGTCTCTTCTATTCGTGTAATAGGCTGGCGTGTATGTGGTTTGTCAAATATAAGCCCAACAATATTGCCATCGATAATAATACCACTTTCTGAATACCCTGCTTCCTTCAATCCTTTTATAAATGCATTTCGCATATCGGTATTCTTTAATGCAATAGTCAAATACATAGCTAGCTGCGAAGGTTCCGAAAACTCTCCCAGTTTGAAACCAGTCAACCACCAATGCCTGCCCTTTCTGTTAAAAAGTATTTCATTGTTCTTTAATAAAGAAAAAGACATATACAATTGATCCTCATTACTTGCACAATAATAAAAGGTACCGTTGAAAACACCGGGAATACTCAAATCGGATCCTTCTGTGGTATATATCCCTATCTCACCGCCGGTGGTCATGCCATACTGTCCCTTCCAAAACTCTATCAACCACCTTTTACCGCCGTACTCAAAGTAAATTGGTTCGCAGTCTATAATCATATTTAACGGTGCCGACGCTTCATCATACAAGCGGCAGTACCCCATTTCCCTCTGCCATGCATCCATATTGGAATAAAATATGTCTTGTATAGGATCATAGGAATACCCTGCGGCTTCAATAATTTCATATAGTTCATCATTATCCGCCCTTTTACTTGCCCTGATACGAGCAAGATACCGGGTAAAAGGGCGGTAAAATATTACAGCTATTGCCAGCATCGATACCAGAATAATAGGAATCCAAAGGTATAGATTTATTCCTTCCAAGGGTTGTACCATAAAATCCACTCCAAATATATTATTCTACTTCATAATATTCTTTGAGGATAATTATGGTGACAGGCATGGTATTTGGAATTCTGTTGATATTTTCAAACTATAGTAATATACTAAATTTAGTCAAGTCCATATTAGTGTGTAATTTCCTCGGTAACACTTTTGCAAGTCCACGGTTTAGGGCCTCACACTTTCTTAATAGCATAATCAGTAAGCGTTTATGCCGCGAAAGCCGGGTTGACCAGTGA
>JAAYQK010000097.1 GCA_012519325.1 Gracilibacteraceae bacterium
CTATCATCTTTTTTTCATACTGTCAATATAAAAAAATAGCCTGAAATTATTTCAGGCCTCGGTACTATTCAAAATCCTTTTCTGTCATTACTACAATTTCATTATCCAATAGAAGCTGCGCGGTCACACCGTTTCCCTCTTTAAGCTTTCCCGAAAAAGTCCCGTCATATATGATTCCGCAGCCGCAGGAGGGGCTTCTTGATTTCAGCACAGCTAACGAGCAGGAGTTCTGCTTTGCCAGAGCAAGAGTCTCTTCGGCACCCTTTATAAAACCTGCTGTTACATCTTCTCCTATTCTGTTCAGTACCTTTGATTTTCCTTCCAGAACCTCTTTTCCTGAACCCTTCTGTATTTCGCAGGGCTCCCTGGGTGTCGGCAGGCCTCCCAGCTCTTCGGGACAAACAGGTATAACCTTGTGTTCCTTCTCAAGCTGCAGCAGTCGGGGAGTAAGATTGTTACCCCCGTTATATTTGCAGTTTGTACCCATCAGGCAGGCACTTACCAGTATATTCATACAATCACATCCATCATTTTATTTCAACTATGGTAGCTCCTATTCCACCTTCACCAAAACCGCCGCTTCTGTATGACTTCACATGGCTGTGGCTTTTTAAGAGCTGCATTATGCCCGCTCTCAGAACCCCAGTACCCTTTCCGTGAATTATGGTAACCTGGGGCAGATTGCCCAGATACGCGTCATCCAGATACTTATCCACATTCATAAGAGCTTCATCCAGAGTTTGTCCCCTTAAATCTATTTGCGGGGCAACAGCCATTGTCTTGGCAGAGCTTATCTTGAAACTACCCCCTCTTTTTGGCTTTTCCTTTTCTTCTTCCGCCGCTGCTAAATTCTTTATATTTACATTTATTTTCATTATTCCCGCCTGCACGGTCAGATTCCCATCCTCATCAGGAAGTGTAAGAACACTTCCCTTCTGGTTCAGGTTGACTATCTTCACGGCCATGCCTATTCTAATATCTTTAAGAGGAGCACCGGCGGTTTTCTTAAACAATGATTCGCCGATCTTGTCTTCCAATTCATTCTCCCGCTGCTTAAACTTCATTCTCGATTTTTCTATTTCCCGGGCATCCCGAATCTCCCTAATCAGCTCCTCTGCTTCCTCCTTTGACCTTCTCACTATTTCAAGGGCCTCATTCCGAGCTTCCCTTATAATTCTATCCCTCTGGGCTTCAAGCTTTTCCAGCCTCCTGTCCATTTCAGACTTTTCTTTTTCCAGTTCGAACCTCAACCTGGCAGCAGCGTTCCTTTCTTCCTCAGCCTTCCTTTTTTCATCCTCAAGGCTTTTTATCAAATCTTCAAACTTAATATCATCCTGAGAAATGAATTCCTTTGCTCTCTTAATAATTTCTTCGGGAAGCCCAAGCTTTCTTGATATTTCAAAAGCATTTGACTTTCCCGGTATGCCGATTAAAAGTCTGTAGGTAGGCATTAAGGTTGCTACGTCGAATTCCACGCTGGCATTGCAGATTCCTTCAGTGGAAAGAGCAAATATTTTCAACTCACTATAATGTGTAGTTGCAGCAGTTCTTATATTTTTTTTGTGCAGCAATTCCAGTATGGACATTGCCAGTGCCGCACCCTCCGTAGGATCTGTTCCCGCACCCAACTCGTCAAACAGCACCAGTGAATTTGGGGTAACATGCTCCATAATGAACACAATATTGGTCATATGGGAGGAAAACGTGCTGAGGCTCTGTTCTATACTCTGTTCATCCCCAATATCTGCAAATACCTCGTCAAAAACAGCCACCTCACTATAATCATTGGCAGGAATATGAAGTCCTGATTGAGCCATTAGCGTCAAAAGTCCTATGGTTTTCAGTGTGACAGTCTTTCCTCCCGTATTCGGCCCTGTAATAACCAAAGTGTTGAAGGTTTCACCCATATATATGTCTATGGGAACTACTGTCTCAGCCTTCAGCAGAGGGTGCCTTGCCTTCTTTATGCTTATTATGCCCTTATTATTCACCCTTGGCTCGGTACATCTGAGCTCAAGGGAAAACTTAGCCTTGGCAAATATGAAATCCAATGTGGCCAGTACCTCCATATTGATTTTGATACTGTCATACTTCTCATCAACAAGGGCTGTAAGCTCTCTCAGGATCCTTTCTATTTCATTTTCTTCATCCAGCTTCAGCTTCTTAATATCATTATTCATCTCCACTATTGCCATAGGTTCAATAAAAAGAGTCGCACCACTGGCTGACTGATCATGGACTATACCTGGAATATTTGCTCTGAACTCCTGCTTTACCGGTATAACATGGCGGTCTCCTCTTACAGTTATGATCGGTTCCTGAAGATATTTCTGGTAAGCTGATGATGAAATCATATGGTTCAGCTTTTCTCTCATTGAAGCAGTTTTTTCTTTTATTTTTCTCCTTATGCTGTTGAGCTGGGGGCTGGCATTGTCTGCTATTTCTTCTTCGCTGACTATTGCGCTGTTTATTCTCTCTTCCACGCTTTTGCAGACAGAAAGTGTCTCAATATAATACTCGATTATCGGAAAGCTCTCCTCCCCTCTGTCATCATTCATAAAAGCCTTAAGCCTTCTGGCAGTTCTTAGTGTATCAGCAACCTTAAGGAGCTCCCCCGGCTCTAATGCGGACCCCATTTTAACCTTTTTCAGGGCTATTCGGATATCCTGTACTCCGCCAATGGGGATATTCCCTTTTTTTAGTATGAGGTTTACAGCTTCTGTTGTCTCCTGAAGCAGTTCCTTAATCTCATTGAGGTCTCCGGAGGGCTTCAAATCTGCCGCAATATCTCTTCCCATAACCGAAACCGTACTCTCACACAGCATATCTATTATCTTATCATATTCAAGAGTTTTTAATGCTTTTTCGTTCATTATCTTCACCTCGGATCTCTTCATTATAGCCGGGGAGGTAAAAACAAAATTCAGTACCTTCTCCATTTACGCTTTTTACATGTATATCACAGCCGTGAGAGTTTATTATGTTCTTTACTATTGCCAGTCCAAGGCCGGTGCTGTTCTCCGACCTTTTCTTGTCAACTATATAAAACCTGTCCCAAATGAAGGGCAGATCCACCTCGGGTATCCCTTCCCCAAAATCTCTTACACATACAAATATATTTTCACCCTTCCTGTATGCGTTTATCAATATTTCTCCGTAATCAAAGGAATGCTTGATTGCATTATTTATCAGGTTAATAAGTACCTGCTTTATTCTGTTTTCATCACCGAAGCAGGTAAGCTCATTTTCAGATGTCTTAATATACTTAATATCA
>JAAYQK010000098.1 GCA_012519325.1 Gracilibacteraceae bacterium
CTGGATTTCTTCTCCAGGAACTGTACCAACTCTTAATACTTTTATTTCATCTTTTTCAGCAGACTCTTTAGTGCCGCAACCTGCTAGTAACATAGTGACAGCAAAAACGGTTAATAATAAAAATGTTAATGTTTTTTTACTTCTTGGTGTTTTCAATGTAATACCTCCTGATTTTTAAGTTATTTAGCCAAGTAAAGTGATTTTTTAGAGAAGCACTTCCCGGGCATAAGCCGCTGTTCGTAATATTTCATCCGGATCCCCTAGTTCAATCAAGTACCAACTGCAATTACTCTGCCCCAAGGCTTCTAAACGGAGTTTCATATCATCCTTGTTGGTGGGAGCAATATGAACTCCTATTTTATGCTCCTCATCAAAGCGCTCTATGTTATACACATGAGCACTGAGTATATATGGGGCTACTTCAGATATAAAAGCTATATCAGTAATAGTTCCATCCAAAACCACGGGTGAGGACGCAACATGCCCAATATCAAGAGTAGCACTAACCCCGGTATTCTTTATTAGATTCAAAAAACTCGAAGGGGTATTGGTAAAGCCATAGGTTATATTTTCCAGGCAGGCCGTAATATCCTTAGCTGCAGCATAGTCAGCCGCTTGCGCAAGATATTTAACTGCGTGTGCATATTTCATGTCATGGAGGGCAAAACGAGAACCTAAACATAAATGCACGATTATATGTTTCCCGCCCAATGCGTTAATTACATCAATACATTCTTTGATATGGTTTAATGATTTTTCCGCATGTTCCTTATTCCGGTGGGCTAATTCCACTTTCCGAAACTGCAAATGATATCGTATCTGAAATCCTGAAGCAGCCAGGGCTTCCATGTTAGCCATATCATTTTTTAATGCTTGACTCGTTTCAGCCTGTACCGTGTATTCAATGCCGTCAAAATTATGGAGCGTAGCAAAATTAATCAAATCATTTGCCTTGGTGCTGAATCTGCTGCTTAAAGCAAATAAAGGTTTTGTAGCAGATTCAGCGACGTACCTTTGTATTTTAATAGCTCTCACCTCCTTTTTGTCAGTTAAGACTTTTGCATAATAGCCATGCCTCGAATTAGTGGGATTTTAATTACCCAGAAAAAGGACTTCACCCCCCATTTCGTCGAATTAGTAAGTGACACAAACAAACAATCCGTAGGAGGCGAAGTCACTTATGAATATTCGACAGAACTGCCTTTTCTCCTTTGAAGATGCAACCAAAATCCAGGCTTGAAAAAATTATTGATACCCTTGATTTACAACCAGTTCTTGCCATATTGAATAAGCCTGATAAAAGGAAGGGATACCCGGCCGCTGCAATGTTAAATGCCCTGATTGCTATGACGCTTACGAATATGACTACATTTACTTCACTGGTTGAACGGTTTACTTATGTAGGCTAACCCGTTCCTTTGATGTAGAAGCGCGTTGTGGACTTCATGGTATTGTAAAAATATGGTATGATTTAATAAAATTCATTCTAATTATATCGGGTTAACCAAACTGCAGAAGCCAAAAGGAGGGAACCGCTTAATGATTGAGGAAATTCGAAAAAACCACCGGCTGATGGAGCAAGAAAAAAAGCAAAATATCGAGCTGAGAAAGCAAAAAGCATTAAAAGCAGCCAATGATATTGCAGCCATGTTAAAAGAGAAATACTGCGTATCAAGGGTAATGTTATTCGGTTCTTTGGTAGA
Organism: Gracilibacteraceae bacterium; assembly: GCA_012519325.1. GTDB lineage: Bacteria > Bacillota > Clostridia > Lutisporales > Lutisporaceae > BRH-c25. The sequence goes on from JAAYQK010000098.1 coordinate 1,704, forward strand.
TGGCAAGTTTGATGATTATTCGGATATCGATCTCTATGTTGAGGAGCTGAGCGAGGGCTATTTTGCTGCACTTCATGAAGCGCGAATGATTGCAGGAGATATTGATGTAAGCATAGCTTGCAGCACAGATGTTATAGAAAGTTTGCAATTAAATATAGAGAAGAAAGGGGTGCAGCTTTGATGAACAAAAGTGAATATATAGCCTTAAAGGCCAGGATAGAATATGAATTACTCAATATTGATCTAATTGAAAATACTTTGGAAAAAGAAGGATTATTCCCAGAGCCAGTGAGCAACAGCATTTCTGGATTGGATATAGCCAGTGATCTTGCTCGTAGAGCTATCGGCTCCTATCTGCATGACTATTATAGTGCGGTAGAAAAAATCGCATCCCATGTATGCAGAGCAACTGGAGAAGGTATGCCGAAGGGTGATGATTGGCATTACCAATTGATTTTTAATATGAGCCTGGAACTAAATGGCTTGAGGCCGAGGTTGTTTTCGGTAGAGCTACTGAATTTGCTAAACGAATTCAAAGGCTTCAGGCAGGTGTTTAGAAATGTTTATGGTATTAACATTGACTCGAAAAAAGAGATAGTGCTTCTAAAAAAACTGTCCAAAACATCAAAGCTCTTAAGGAAAGATATAGCTGCTTTTTTGTCCATCATGGATGAGGCTCTTTTATAGACTTAGGTGTCTGACAGCAGACCTCGTTACCAGGCACTAAGATATTAAGTTATTGAACTGGTGTTGCCAGAGCTGGAGGTTTATCGGGAAAGAGGACAGCGCAGGCTGTCTGCAAAGGTGATTGAAAACAAATGATATTTAGCTATAGTAGCATCTGAAATAGCAGGTGTTTTTTAGTATCTATGTGTCCTGAGCTTCCGACTTAATCGATGAGTATGGTACTATATAGGTAAAATATGGTTAGCTTGGCAGGGTGAGTATGAAAAATTCGCAGTTGGAAAACAAATTAAGAGAGTTTATTAATGGGGTAGATCGGGAGTATCCTATCGAGTTGGCTTATTTGTTTGGCTCCTATGCCAGGGGAACTGAGAATAGCCAGAGCGATATCGATATAGCCCTCCTATTCCAGAATCAATATACGAAGTATGAGGAGTTAATAATTCGGGGGCAGATCATAGATAAGGGGTTAAGTGTTTTCTCACGACCAATTGATCTGGTATCCCTTAACAGTGCTCCGCCTTTACTAAAATATGAAATAATTGGCGACAGTCTAATCTTAAAGGATAGTAAAACAAGAAGCTCCTTTGAGTCCTTGGCTATAAGGGAGTATTTTGATTTTCAATATTACAGCCGCATTTATAATGAAGCAGTAATTAGCCGCATCCGCAACGATGATTATTTTGCAAAGAAGGTAGAGTAATAATGGTAAATAAAGACCTGTTAGTTACCAGGCTAGATAAATTAAAAGGATATGTGGATTTCTTAGAATCGGCGAAGACCCATGGCCAAGCTCGGTTTGTACAAGATCCCTATATTTATGGAGCCAGCGAAAGATTCCTGCAGCTGGCTGTGGAATGTGTAAGCGATATTTCCAATCATATTATTTCTGATATGCGTTATAGGAAACCGGAGAGTAATCGGGATATTTTCAACGTGCTGCATGAAAATGGAGCTATTCCTTTCGATCTAATGGAACGGTTAAGCGATATGGCTTCATTTAGAAATATTCTTGTTCATGATTATATTAAATTAGACCGGGTTATTGTGTTTGATGTTATTAAAAATCATTTGGATGATTTCAGGACTTTTGCTCGAATAATGTTCAGAGCCGCAACCTGACCAGCCATGTTTATGATGAAAGCATCGCCGAGGAAATGATCCGCTTAATAAGTGATCATTATTATGAAGCTTTTGAGAAGCTAAGCATGAAAATGCAGGAACTTTATCAGCAAGAGGTTGAAAATGACCTACGGATTGACCGAAGGTACATTGCAGAAAATGGCCGACGTGTTTGCCAAGATGCCCAAGCTAGAGGAAGTTATTCTATATGGATCAAGAGCTATGGAGAACTATCGGGCAGGCTCTGACATCGATTTGGCCTTAAAGGGCGTCAAA
>JAAYQK010000099.1 GCA_012519325.1 Gracilibacteraceae bacterium
CACGGGGACGTTTCTCGTGGGGACATGGGGACGTTTCTCAAAGACACGGGGACGTTTCTCCTGTCTCACTGGAGACACGAGAAACGTCCCCATGTCCCCAAACGTCCCCATGTCCCCAGTTGCGTCGCAATATTCTTCTATTTGTCTAAAAAATTTTTAAAATATGCTTTAACTTGTTCACAAAAATGTTCGGGTTTCCATATTATAAATTAGACAGCAATGAAAAAATGTATAGGAAGGTGAGAAAATGACTATGGCAAATGCTTCATTACCAACTGTATTTTGTGCAGGAACAACCAAGTTAGAGGTAAAAACAGGCGGAGTAACTGAGTGCAAGGATTTGTTTTTTGAATGTATTAAGGTTAAAAAGGTATTTGATGAATTTGTTTTGAGGGATTGCGTAGAAGGCATCAAATTCAAAGTCTGTGGGGATCCGCATGGAGATATCATCAAGCCTGTTTTGATACTAAAGAACTGCAAGCTGAGTAATGTTGAAATTAAGGATGTATCCACATGTTCAGATAAGAAGCTTAAGTTCTCGGCAAAATGCTGCTGTGATGTATTTGGAAAGGATGCTAAAGGGAATATTATTCCTCTGGAAGTACTTGATGTGCCCGAAGGAACTAATCTTTCGGAGGGTCCCTGCGGAGAACTTTGCTTTAAATTCAGTGTGAGAAGAACTTATCCCAATACATCGGAAGAAAACTTTGAAAGATTGCTGCACTTCCTTGATCAGGGGAGATTTGAGCTTCAGTGCTTAGGCGAGGCAATAATTGACGAAGAGAATAATACAACAACCGGTGAAATACTTGTTACCAACCTGGGCGCGTTTATTGCCGTAAAGTTTGATGCTGAAGTACAGCTTTGTGTTCCTGTCCTGGGATACTGCAGAATTGAAGAGGATGTAGCACCTATAGATGTTGACTTCTGTGAAGAATTTGAGATGGAGGATATCCCTTCATTTAATCCCCCGCAGCTTGGAGCGCCGATTCCCCCGTGCTCTGTTACGTAATAGAGCATTATGATAAGAGAGGATATGAAGATTAAGGAGATCATAAGATATTATCCGGGTACGAAAGGTGTTTTGAAATACTATGATCTGCTGTCATCGGGCTGCGGATGAGGAGGAGCTCAGGAGAGAACCCTTCGGCAGGCTGCCGAATCACGAGGAATTGAATTAAATAAACTTGTAAATGTATTGAATAACAGAATAAAGGGCTAGCGTTATGCTGGCCCTCTAATGTAATAAAAGCAACTTGTCAACGGTAAGCATCTATGGCGGCTGCAGAACCCTGGACAGGTATAAATTTATAGAAAAAGGTATAAAATATATAGGCATCGGAATATCATAACAGGCTTCAGAGTCAACATTTTTTATAGACCTGCATAGTATGTATTATGGCATAATCGTTGCTTTCAGATGCATCAGTGCATCGGAGGGCAATTTATATAAAGAGGTGCGGCGAAAGTCGCACCTCTTGTCATTAATGTGTTGGCGTACCAGCGCTTCGGTATTTTTTCCATAAATAATCCTGACTAAAAAAGTAAAAATTATTATTGACAAGATTTTTCTGCTGTGGTAACCTTAAATTGAAATCCGACTTAAACGGTAGGAATTAACGAGAGGGCTGGTAATATGATATTATCTACAAAGGGAAGATATGGACTCAAGATAATGTATGAACTTGCTTTGAACTATGGAAACGGACCGATGCCTTTAAAAGAAGTAGCTCAGAGACAGCAGCTTTCTGAAACTTACCTGGAACAGATTATAGCTCATCTGAAAAAGGGCGGCCTGGTTACAAGCATCAGAGGTGCCCAAGGAGGATATGAGCTGATAAGAAAACCTGAAGAAATTTCGGTTGGGGAAATAATAAGAACACTTGAAGGTCCACTGGCACCGGCGGAATGTGTGCTGGATGATGAGCCGGAATGCACAAAGGCCGAATATTGTGTAACAAGGCTGATTTGGGAAAAAATAATGGAAAGTATCAATAATGTGATAGACTCAATAACACTGAATGATATGGTAGACGACTATTATAAGCTTAAGCAAAAGAAAGAAGGAGAGAAATAATATGGACAGCAGAAAAGCAGTTTACATGGACCATGCAGCTACAACCTATACAAAAAAAGAAGTGCTAGAAGAAATGCTTCCTTTCTTTACCGAAAGTTTTGGGAACCCTTCCAGTATTCACAAGTTCGGAAGAGATGCGCGCAAGTATGTGGATACTGCCAGAGAGAGAGTCGCAAAGGCCTTGGGTGCGAATCCGGAAGAGATATATTTTACTGCAGGGGGTACCGAAGCAGATAACTGGGCAGTAAAAGGCGCTGCGTATGCCAACAGAAGCAAAGGCAATCATATTATAACCACAAAAATTGAGCACCATGCCCTGATACATGCATGTGAGTATTTGGAGAAGGAAGGCTTCCAAGTCACATACCTGCCCGTAGACGAATATGGTTTGGTAAGTATAGAGGATGTAAAAAATGCAATAACTGATAAGACAATACTTATATCTATAATGTATGCAAATAACGAAATAGGCACAATACAGCCAATATCCGAGATAGGAAAGCTTGCAAGGGAAAAAGGTATATGCTTCCATACTGATGCAGTACAGGCCGTAGGCAGTGTAAAAATTGATGTAAAGGAACAGAACATAGATATGCTCTCCCTTTCCGCACACAAGTTTTACGGCCCCAAGGGGATCGGTGCCTTATTTGTGAAGAAGGGTGTGAAGCTGATAAATTTTGTTCATGGAGGTGCTCAGGAGAGAGGAAGAAGGGCAGGTACAGAAAATACACCTGGAATCATAGGACTTGGAAAGGCTATTGAGCTTGCAACCGACAATCTTGAAGAGCAAAGTAAAAGGATAATGGATCTAAGAGACAAACTAATAAAAGGTGTAATGGATAAGATACCTTATACCAGGTTGAACGGACATCCTGTCAAAAGGCTCCCTGGGAATGCTAATTTCAGCTTTCAGTACATTGAGGGAGAGGCATTGCTTCTAAATCTTGATATGAAAGGCATTGCAGGTTCCAGCGGCTCAGCATGTACTTCAGGTTCATTGGATCCTTCCCATGTGCTGCTGGCAATCGGGCTGCCCCATGAAATAGCCCATGGATCCCTTAGATTGTCCCTGGGTACTGTAAATACGGAAGAGGATATTGACTATGTTTTGGAAGTGTTACCGGAAATAGTGGAAAAACTGAGGCAAATGTCTCCATTGTATGAGAAAATTAAAGGGGGAAATACTAATGTATAGCGAAAAGGTAATGGATCATTTTTCAAATCCCAAAAATGTCGGTGAAATAGCAGATGCTAGCGGTGTAGGTGAAGTAGGCAATGCCAAGTGCGGAGACATAATGAAGATTTATCTTAAGATAGAAGATAATATAATAAAGGATGTGAAGTTCAAGACCTTCGGTTGTGGTGCCGCAATAGCCACAAGCAGTATTGCCACTGAAATGATAAAAGGAAAATCAGTAGAAGAAGCTCTTGAGCTCACAAATAAAGCTGTTGTTGATGCTCTTGACGGACTGCCTCCTGCAAAAATACACTGCTCTGTGCTGGCTGAAGAAGCTGTTAAAGCTGCAATTGAAGATTATATGAAAAAGCAGGGAAAGGAAGTTGAGTCTACTGAATTTATAGGAGTTGAACCTAATGAAGAAGAATGCTGCAGCAAGTGTGAACGAAAGTGTCACTAGCACTTTAGCAGCCTCTGGAGTTGAATTCTAATGAAGAAAAGGGTAGTTGTAGGTATGAGCGGCGGAGTTGACAGCTCTGTCGCTGCTTATCTTTTAAAGCAGCAGGGATATGATGTAATCGGAGTTACCATGCAGATATGGCAGGA
>JAAYQK010000100.1 GCA_012519325.1 Gracilibacteraceae bacterium
AAGAGACATTTTCATCCCATTGTATTGATTACGTCTCCGTTCTGCCGTTTCGTATGTCAATTTTCTTTCAAGTTGTTCAACAAGTGCCTCCAAGCCATTTTGAAGAGCATATCTAAAATCAGGAATCACGTGCCCCGTTACCTGCTCTATAAAATAGGCAACCTCACAGGTATCAGCCTCTGCCTCCTCATAAACCTTTGACAGGTGCCGCACATAGGTGCTGTTTTTCGTAGCGTTTCGTACCTTCTCAATGCGTTCTGCAGTAAATTCCTCATTTGGCTCAATGTCATCATAAACCGCTGTAGGATCGCAATAACCGTTAAAGGTGCTGACCTTGAAGTTAGGATTGATAAGCGCATAGCTTTTCGCAAAGGCATCACGCTGAGTTCCTGCAAAAACGGCGTTCTTGCTGATGAACAAAGGAAGGCGCCTTGCGACTTCCAGCTGAGCAAGAGCCCTCTTCTCTACCTCAGACTTATCAGGATATTGTTCAAATACCTCTTGGGTTATTTCATTGACCAGAAACCAGCCATCCAAACGCTTTATCCTACGTTCCTCGGCAAAAAGTGCTTTTGCAGCAGTTTCAAGAGCTTTCTCGGTATAGATATGGTTTATATTCATAAAGCTTCCCCCTAAAATAGATATTAAGTATGGATAACTTTAAGACCGGCCTCCAAATAGGCTTTTTCATATGCATTAAGGATTTCGTCACTGACAAAACCGTCGTCTATGGTGTATTGCTTCCCGCATTGCTCCCATTTTATCTTTCCTAACTCATGATATGGGAGCAGATCAAAGCTTACATTGTGCAGATTAAACTGGCTGTAAATATTAATAAAGCCTTGGATAAATCGTATATCTGCATTAAAGCCTTTTATCAGAGGAGTGCGTATCCATATTTCAAGCTTCTCCTGGGAAGCCAGCATAAGGTTCTCAATCACGGCTTCATTCGATATGCCTGTATATTTCTTATGTATTTTGGGATCACAGTGCTTGAGATCTGCAATCAATAAATCAAGGTATGGCAGCAGCTCGGGGAGACGGGGATGAGTCGCATTTGTTTCTATGGCAGTATGGATGTTTTCTTCCTTCAACCGTTTCAGCATGTACAGCAGTGCTTCAAATTGCAGGGTAGGCTCGCCGCCGCTGTATGTCACGCCGCCTCCATCGATCATAATGGGGCGAGAGGATAACACCTCTGCAATCAATTCATCACAGTCTACAGGCTTGAAGCTTATTCTGGCGGTGCCGCGGCTGTCGATCATTTCCGTACCGTAGGGAGACATCCCCTCGGGATTGGAGCACCAGGGGCATGTCATGTTACAGCCGTTGAGGTGATAAACAAGCCTGTTTCCCGGCCCGTCCTGTGAAAAATTAAAGCCCTTGTTGAAAATTTTGACTTTGATAGAGATACACCGCCTTTCATATTTAAGCTAAATATATCATGCAGAATTTTTTTTGTCAAATGATTTGACAAATTCAAAAGTATGATATATACTGAGTTCGTAAAATACAAAATTTTCTAATAAAGTGATAGGCGGTTGTAGCTAATGATAAAAAAAACAGCTTTGAATGCAGCAAGAATGAAGAGCAAGAACTACAGAAGAATACTCGATGAAATATGGGTTGCCCCAGCTTCCCGCTCGGAGCTGGCACGACGCATTGGCCTGACCAGAGCAGCAGTAAGCGTAATAGTAGATTCACTTTTGCAAAGGAATATATTGGTTGAGGGTGACGTGATCAACACCAAGACCAGGGGCCGCTCATCAACTGAGCTTCACTGGAATAAGGATGCTTTTTACAGCGTTGGAATAAGCCTTCAACGCAATAAAATCACTGTAGGGCTTACAGACTTTTGCGGAAATCTGCTGGCAGTAAGCGAAATCAATTTATATACATATGCCGCAGAGGATAAAGAGGCTTTACTTATCAGAGTAGAAGATATCATTGAGAATTTTATTAAACATCTTAAGCCCTCCGGTGAATTTCTCGGAATCGGGATATCATCTCCCGGACCTTTTGATTTGCAGACCGGAACAATATTAAACCCACCAAACTTTGAATTCCTTCATAATACACCTATAGTCGAAATATTAAAAGAAAGGTTTAACTGTAAGGTAATCATAGAAAACGATGCCAATGCCTGCGCCCTAGTGGAGCTGCGCTATGGAACAAAAGCTAAATATGACAGCTTCCTCCTTCTCGACATCAACGAAGGTGTGGGCAGCGGCCTTATACTCAACGGCAAACTGAACAAAGGCGTTATGGGCCATGGTAATGAGCTTGGGCATGTGACCATTGATATGAACGGCCCCAAATGCCAGTGCGGAAATTACGGCTGTGCAGAGCTTTACTCTTCAATCCCCAATATTGTTGCACAGGCAAAAGCGCTGGATGAAAGCCTGATAAACTGGAAGACCATTGTGGAATTCGCATACTCAGGTGTTCCCACTGCACTGGAGATTCTGAAGAGAGAAGCAGAATATATTGCAACCATGGCTGTAACTGCAATAAACATACTTGATATTCAAGCTGTAGTGCTCACCGGACAAGTTGCATACAATCCGGAGCTGCTTATTTCAATGATTGAGGAAGAAATAAACAACCGGATATTCACGAGGCTTTCACGTACGGTCAAGGTGCTGCGCTCCCAGATAAGCCGTAACAGCCAGGCCCTGCTCGGGTCAAACTTAATGATAGAAAACTACCTGGAAGACTTGAGCAACGCGGTTACATTTGAATCTGAAAGCTAAATTACAGCTAAAATGGATATATAGAAGGGGAACGATGATGGCAGATTATATTGTTGAATTACTTAATGTCACCAAAATTTTTCCCGGAGTAAAAGCATTGGACAATGTGTCATTTAATCTGAAAGCCGGGGAAATCCTTGCGCTGCTTGGGGAAAACGGAGCCGGTAAGTCGACCTTGATGAAGGTCTTAAGTGGTGTTTATACGAAAGACTCCGGACTCATCAAGGTGTTTGGCGAGATTGTTGAGGGCCTGACCCCCAAAAAAGCGCAGGATTTAGGCATAGCCATTATTCATCAAGAGCTTAACATGTGCAGCCACCTGTCCGTAGCTGAAAATATCTTTCTTGGAAGGGAAATTGTCAGAAACGGTATTCTCGCTCAGAAGGAAATGAATGCCGAGGCAAAAAAGATTCTGGATAGTTTAAGCCTTGACATTGATCCTGAGACAATAGTCGGCACTCTGCCTGTTTCAAAGCAGCAAATGGTTGAAATTGCAAAAGCACTGTCTACCAATGCAAAGATACTCATTATGGATGAACCTACCTCTGCACTTACTGCCAAAGAAATAGAAGAGCTTTTTAAGATCATACGCAAGCTTCGTGATGAAGGCCGGGGAATAGTATACATATCACACCGGCTTGAAGAGCTCCGTTACATCGTTGACAGAGTGACTATTCTTCGGGATGGACAGTTCATAAAGACAATGGACTTCAAGGATACCGACATGAGAGAGATCATTTCCCTTATGGTGGGACGCGATATTAAGGAAAAATACCCAAGAATTGAATGCGGCGTCAGAAAGAAGATATTTGAAGTAAAAAACCTCAATGCGGGACGTATGGTTCGAAATATAAACCTTGAGCTCTATGAGGGTGAAATCGTCGGCATCGCAGGCCTGATGGGCGCCGGCCGTACAGAGACCTCGAGAGCCATCTTTGGCGCAGACCCTAAGGACTCGGGTGAAATCTGGCTCCATGGCAGAAAGGTAACCATCAACAGCCCTGCGGATGCTATACGTGAAGGCATTGTGGTTGTCCCGGAGGATCGAAAGAAGTACGGGCTTTGCACAAAGCTTAGCATAAAGAACAATATATCGCTGCCCAATCTCAATAGGCTTATCATGTTTTTGGGATATATAAATAAAAAGCAAGAGAACATCATGTCACAGACAGCAGTCGATAACCTGAAAATAAAGCTTACAAGCGCAGACGCAAATGCAGACAGCCTTTCGGGAGGCAATCAGCAAAAGGTTGTAGTGGGAAAATGGCTTGCCAATAATTCAAAGATAATAATCTTCGATGAACCCACAAGAGGAATTGATGTAGCTGCCAAGGTAGAAATCTATAACATTATGAATCAGCTTAAGCGGCAGGGAATCGGGGTGCTGTTTATCTCCTCGGAGCTGCCTGAAATACTTGGAATAAGCGACCGCATAATAGTCATGTGCGACGGCAGGATTACCGGAGAGATGTTGGCTTCAGAGGCCACTCAGGATAAGATTCTCGAGCTTGCAACAAAGTTTGAAACAAAACTGGCGTAATTACAATCTTTAGTGCGATTTATTTTGTAAGTTAATTATGAAATGGGAGTAGTGCAAATGGAAAGCAAAAGAAAAAATGTATTACATCAGGTTTTATCAATTCGCGGAATGGGGCAGGTCGTCACAGTTTCAGCAGGCTTGCTTGTACTATGTGTAATATTCGGAGCTCTTAACCCAAACTTTTACTCCGGCAGAAATATAGCAAATCTGCTTCGCCAAATTGCGCCGTTCATAATTGTAGGTATTGGCCAGTCCTATGTCTTAATAACCGGCAACATCGACCTTTCTATCGGTTCGGTACTGGGTATGAGCTGTATGATATCTGCGACCCTTATGACCAAAGGAGTTAATCCCTGGGCCGCATCACTGATTACGATGATTGCCTGCATTATGGTAGGCTTCATCAACGGTGGACTGGTCTCAGGCTTCAAGCTGCCGCCTTTTATCGCCACCCTTGGAACAATGACAGTGGCCAGAGGTATAGCACAGCTAGTAAACAATAATATGAATACCGATGCAATCGGTGAAAGTGCAAACGGCTTCAGGAACTTCTTCTACTATGGAAAAACACTATCATTATATAACACCGTTTGGGTTGCATTGGCGCTTTGGTTGGTATTCAACTTTATTCTGAGCCAGACAAAAGTAGGCCGCCATATATATGCAATCGGCAGCAATATTGAAGCGGCAAAGCTTTCGGGCGTCAACACAGCTGTAACCACGACAATTGCCTACATTGTAAGTGCGTTCTGCGCAGGTGTGACAGGATTGATAACGTGTGCAACCGGCGGACTGGGAACTATGGATGCCGGTACTTCATATGAGCTCTATGCAGTTGCGGCATCAGTTATCGGAGGTGTGAGTACACTGGGCGGACAGGGAATTTTGCTTGGGACCATCGTCGGTGCCTGCGTATGGGGAGTTATGCAAAACGGGCTTCAGTTTGTAGGAGCTCCCGTAGCCCTTCGTAATATTGTTATAGGAATTATAGTTATTGTCTCTGTACTTGCCGATGTTATTGTCCGCAGCGGCAAGGGCAAAAAGTCAATAACCCGGTTTTTGGGCGTCAGCCTTAAAATAAAATAAATTATGGAGGTAGGAGGATATATGAAAAAATCGAAACTTGCTCCGATTATTCTCTGTCTGGTATTGGCAACAACACTGCTGATGACTGCATGCAGCAGCGGTGGCAGTGCACAGACAGCCGCTCCAGCAGGTGAGAGCGGAACAAAGAGTTACAAGGTTTACCTCATCACAATGGACCTCATGGATCAACACTGGGTATCGGTGGATAAAGGCTGTAAGGATGCTGCTGAGGAGATTGGCAACATAGAGTACATTTGGAATGCACCAACAAGCGGCAAGGACGATGCAGCTCAAATCGAATGTATTAACAATGCAGCAGCTGACGGTGCTGATCTGATACTTCTTGCTTCAAATGGGCCTGACACACAGGTTGCAACACTGAAAGAAATTACAAGCCAGGGCGTAAAGATCATTTATGTTGACTCACCAGCTAACTTTGATGCTCTTCAAACTTTGGCAACAGACAACACAGCAGCAGGCAAAACAGCCGGCGAAGAAATGCTTAATGAATTAAAGGCAAGGGGTATTACCAGCGGTAAAATAGGCATTGTAAACGTAAACGCTGCAACAACCTCAACTGTTCATCGTGAAAATGGCTTCCGCTCCGTATTTGAAGGCACAGATTTTGAGATTCTGGAAACTCAATACGGCGAAGGTCAGGTTGACAAGTCACAACAAATTGCTACAAACTACATTACAGAAGGCTGCGTTGGTATTTTCGGAACTAACGAAGGCGGTACTGTAGGCGTTGGCAATGCAATAGCTGAAGCAGGCGGTAAGGTTGTAGGCGTTGGCTTCGATAAATCCGATGCAGTCCTTCAACACATAAAGAACGGCAATCTGCTATGCGCAATGGCTCAGAATCCTTATGTCATGGGATATGAAGGCATGAAATCAGCTAAGATCGCCCTGGACGGCGGCACAATATCTCAAAAGAACGTTGATACAGGCGTTTCAGTTATAAATAAAGATAATGTAAATGAAGCTGCAAAATAAAAATTAACAGCATTGCTGTGCCACGGAAGGATAAAAGCCTGGGAGATACAGTAATTATCTCTCAGGCTTTCTTATTCGTACAAGCAGCCAAAACAACCTGAAGGCACAGCTTACACTATCTGAATCGAAAGCAGGATGGCTGTCGCAGGTCAACTCTAGATGTTTTCTATTCAGCAAATATATTCAACGACTGCCCTGTCATGTAGCTTGAATCATCTGAAGCTAAAAACACAAAGGCAGGTGCAATCTCAAAGGGCTGCGCTGCTCTTCCCATTGGAGTGTTCGTACCCCAGGAAGCCACAACCTCCGGACTGAAGGCTGCAGGAATGATTGGTGTCCAAGTTTCACCTGGAAGTACACAATTTACACGAATCCCCCGTGGAAGCAAATTTTTGGATAAGGACCGTGTAAAAGAAACAATCGCGCCTTTGGAGGTTTCATAATCCACCGCAATACCATATGGTCTATAAGAAGCTATTGAAGATGTATTAATAATCGAACTCCCCGGTCTCATATATGGCAGAGCCGCCTTGGTCAATGAAAAAAACGAAAATAGATTTACAGCAAAAGTCCTCTCCAAGTTGTACCTCGTTATGCTTTCAAACCGATCTGCAGGATAAACTAAAGCAGCATTATTTATCAGTACATCCAATTTACCAAAGTCTCTGATAACCTGTTGAACAACAAGCAGGCAGTTTTCTTCAAAACCGATATCAGCTGCTATGATTATGCATTTTCTGCCCAGCTGGTTTATTCTAGCCTTTGTTTCAGATGCGTCCTGGTGTTCATTTAAATATACAATAGCTATATCTGCTCCTTCTTTTGCGAGGGCATAAGCAGCCGCCCTGCCAATTCCGCTATCCCCACCTGTTATAAGAACCAGTTTGTTTAATAGTTTTCCTCCTGGAATATGAGGAACCGGGGGTTCGGAGATGGGTCGTGGAACCATTATTGCTTCAATGCCTGGCTGTTGGGCTTGGTGCTGAGGTGGAAAATTAACCGGTAAATTATATGGATTGTAATACTGCCGCATTATATCATCTCCCATAAAACTAAGTGCAACTCATACCATTATATGCGTTTTTGCTTCATAATGCATCAACTGCCTCAAAGCTTTGGCAGTTGTTCTATACCTGACATATGTTATAAGTTTAGGTACTAGGCACAAAGATCGTTAGATTATTCTCATTAGTATACAGCAAAATAAAAATCTGCACATTACGATAATTCTATGATATAATAACCATAAGAACATTCGTTCTCACGAGATAAACGGAGGGATGTGAATGTTATCTTATGAAGAACGGGCCTATATCGCAGGCATTATTGACGGTGAAGGCAGTATCATGCTCACAAAATTCCATAAAAATCAGTTTCCCTCTCCCTGTATTACTGTATCATCTACATCTCTGGAACTGTTAGAGTGGGTAAAAGCTAAATCGGGTCTCGGTTCAATCAAGTCAAAAAAGAATTATAATCCAATAAGTCACAAAGACTCTTACACATATATCGTTCGATATGATAAAGCAATTTCACTGCTTAAAGAAATTGAGCCATATTTGATAATAGAGCAAAAGAAACATAGGGCACAAATGATACTTAATGAGTATAAAAAACTCACTCCTAGAAATGGAAAATACTCTGAAGAATTGCTTAAGCAAAAGGAAGAATTCCTCAATAGATTTATAACTATATAAAACATAAACGCTGTATTCGTTGAATACAGCGCTTTGTATGTAAAAAAATATATTTGTTTATTTGGTGGAGGCGAGGGGACGCCTGTATCCATTGTCTCCAATGGTGCTGACTATATCTTGAACTTCTACCGAAGTCCTCCGGCGTGTTATGGAAGTTCTAAGGTAAGGGGACACACCCCTTGCAGAGTGTATTCCTCTTCTGTTTGGGGAATGTCCCCAAACTAACTTCCATCCTAGTACATCCTGTCGGATGCCTATAAGTCGATACAGGGCTGTCGGATTGCTCCACATACCCCTCGGTATTGCCGTCGTCTTATTCGTTACGGTTTCACCGATAAAGCCGGATTATCACTTGCAGCTCACACTGCAAGGCGACCTATATAAAGAAAATCATTATAAACTTCCATTTGCAACCCACAAAATCATATATTATTAATAATTACATCTTATATTGCTTATCTATTAAGTTTTCTATATGCATCATTTAGTGCTTCCACTAATTGAAAAACATTAGTAATAGGATCACTTTGGAGTTCATCTATCCTACTCTTCTGCTCCCATAGCTGTCTTGCATTACATATAGCATTTCTCTGAAAGTTTTCCAGAAGCTTGTACATGCCAATTGTACCGTGAGAATAGTTAATACCAAGATTTTTACTAATTCTTTTATCGTATTCTCTCTTATTAATTGCTGTAGTGAGCATCTGAAAATGTAATAGATACCATAATTCAAAACACTGAATTGAATAAATATAATTGAATCCTTTTGCTTTAGCTAATTGTATTGCATTATTCAGTCTCTTAACATCATTATCACAATCAAATATACACCATACTTCTTTAGGCAAAATAGAACCATATTTCTTATTCAACTCAGCATAAATCCTGCAAGCTCTGTGCACAACTTGTTCGTGCTGTCCTGCTTCAGGCTCTATATATATAGGCGCATGGCTGTATATATATCCACAACTTGATACTCCTCCTAAATTTTGATAATATGGGAAACTTTTAAAATAGTCAACCTCAGTAACCTTGCCTTCACATACAATTATAAAGAAAGGTCTTGGGTCAACATACTTCTTTTTTCTCGAATAGCTCTCTGTATTACGCCTTCTTCTCACATAAAGTTCCCCCATCCACTTCTGATTTTATCTCGAATAGCCCAAGATAAGGAATTGCGCCAAAGCGACCAGCTAAATAATTGTTTAAATAGTTGAAATTGCTTCTAATATCTATATCAATGTCATATAGACTATACATTTTGCTAACTCCATACTTGTCTTTCTCCATAAAATATATTTGATCCCTTCTCAGTATTTTAGGATTCATCAGTAGCGTATTATGGGTTGTAAATATTAACTGTGCATTGTGTGAATTTTTATTAGTGTCATTAAAAAGTTGAACTATTTTCTCACATAATAGCGGATGTAAAGAACTTTCAATTTCATCGATAAGTAATACTCCTCCCATTTTTAGTCTGTATAAGATTGGATAAAGCATCGAATACAATTTAGCCGTTCCACTTGATTCCGTCTCTATGGAGAACTTTTCTTCACCTGCAATTCTATGTTGACTATCATACTTTGTATGGTGAAAATAAGTATCAAATTCATTTTTGTCAATGTGTTTTCCCTTCTGTCTCATAAATTCAATAAAGCTATTTAAAATTTCGTCTTCTTCGTCTTTTTTTTCTTTTATTGATAGATCAACAATTCCAATATCTGCATCATTCATAAAAGATATGACTTCTTCTTTTGTAACAATTTTATCATCTGAGCATGATATAATATGACGCTCTAGCATATCCTTGAAAAAAGCATCTGGCAAACTTCTTGATTTAATATAAAACCTTATATACTTCACTATGTCCTTAGCCCATTGAAACTCTTTAATAGAATCTTGCCCTAATGTATATAGAAATGGCCTTTCCGAATCCGGCTTAATATAATCTAAAGCTTTTTTATCCTCAAAGTATGTTCCTGTATAGGTTATTGAATTAGCCTCCCTTTGAAAGTAGCAAGCTTCTTGACGACTAGGCACAAAAAATAACCATTCGGCACAGATCCTGTTTCTATTTAACTCTATTCCATATCTATATCTTTTTCCTTTTAAGAAAAATGTAATTTCAAAAGTAGTTGGATGATCTATACTTTCAATATCAAGCCTAAAACATGGGATATTTTCAATAAGTTCACTGGCATTTATATTATCAGCAAATAAAGTGCTAAAAAAATCGAATGAACTAATAAGATTTGTTTTACCACTCGCATTGGCTCCAAAAACTGCTGCACATTTTAGCAAAGTCATATTTCCATAAGTAAATGTATTACTATCTGTTAATTCTCTATTCTTATCTGCTACCATCGACAGTACTATTTCATCCTTAAATGATAAAAAGTTTTTTACTTTATACTCAACTAACATAAAAGCCGCCTCCTCTTTTTCTAAATAATAGCATTTTTTAGTTCTAATTTCAATATTTTTGCGATTTTTTATCATAAAATCCACCACCATTTTAAAATCTTATAAATCATAATATGCCCAACATATAGAAAAATATGCCAATTTATATGTGATTACTGAGATATATTTTCTAAGTTTCTTTACAGCAAATTTTCTAACACATGTGCTACAGTTATATTATTTCACTTTCTTTTGATACATATCGCAATATAACTAAAAGCACTGCAACTAATTACAGTGCTTTCTATGTAAACTCAATTATTATTTTCATGGTGGAGGCGAGGGGACGCCTTTATCCATTGTCTCCAATGGTGCTGACTATATCTTGAACTTCTGCCGAAGTCCTCCGGCGTGTTATGGAAGCCTTAATATTGTTTGCAACTTCCATCCTAGTACATCCTGTCGGATGCCTATGAGTCGATACAGGGCTGCCGGATTGCTCCGCATACCCCTCGGTATCGCCGTCGTCTTATTCGTTACGGTTTCACCGATAAAGCCGGATTTTCACTTGCAGTTCACACTGCAAGGCGACTCTTCTGAATCGAACCCCTGTCCGAAAGCATCTTGGTCACAGCTTCTCCGAGCGCAGTCTGTAGTTTAACATTCCCTCCACTGCACGCCTACAGACAGGCTTACAGCTTCAGTAGCTTCATTATGCGTCGGCTGCCTCAAAGCTTTGGCAGTGACGTACCCCGCTAAATGACGCCCAATCCCAGAGTGCGGGAACTCCAGGTTGAACGAGCAGCCTTAATTAGGCTGCAAATGCAAAATTATCTTCTGCGTTTAATTTAAAGTTTCCAGCTTTTTTAGGTGCCTCTGGGACCACCGCTCGCTGCCGCGGCCTCAACTACCCCCGTCGAAACCATTACGCCCCCATGTCTAATAATTTTTGCCTCTAAATTCCCTTTCCATTTCTCTTTTTGCATCCCGTGCCGCAATATCATGACGTTTATCACGCAGCTCCTTGCCTTTCGCTACTGCAAGCTGCACCTTCACCAGGCTGCCTTTCAGATAAATCGAAAGTGGTATGAGTGTGTATCCTTTCTGCTGAACATAGCCTATAAGCTTGTTAATTTCGTATTTGTGCAAAAGAAGCCTTCTTACCCTCATTGGGTCTTTGTTGAAAATATTACCCTGCTCATACGGACTTATGTGCATATTATGGACATACACCTGGCCTTTATCAACCACAGCATAACTATCCTTCAAATTGACGCTGCCTTTTCTTATGGACTTCACTTCAGTGCCGGAAAGCTCAATACCGGCTTCATAGGTGTCTTCAATGAAGTATTCATGCCTTGCCTTTTTGTTTTGTGCAATTGTCTTTATGCTGCTATTAGCCATTTTATCAAACTCCGAAGAATATTTTGCAGTTCTTTGACGAACCGTATTTATATTATACCATCCTTCATATCGGAGTCAACTTATATATTATAATGAAATACAAATGTAATATCAATGAAAGTTAAACCAATGAAAAATCAATTGTCCTGTTGGCAATATCGGCATTCAGGACTTTTATCCTTACAACGTCACCAATTTTAAAGGTTCTTCTGCTTCTTTCACCAATAAGCATATGATGCATTTCATCAAACTGGTAGTAATCATCCTCCATATGGCTCATATGCACCAGTCCTTCAATGGTATTCTCCAGTTCTACGAACATTCCGAAGGAAGTTACACCGGAAATTATTACGTCATATTCCTCACCAATTCTATCCTTCATATATTCCGCTTTTTTGAGATCCTCCACTTCTCTTTCAGCTTCATCCGCTGCCCGCTCCCTTATGGAGGACTGCTCAGCAATATCCTCAATTATTGACTGAAGATGATTAAGCCTTTTTTCGTCAAGCTTACCGTGGATATCCTCCTTTATAATCCTGTGAATCATAAGATCCGGATACCGCCTTATTGGGGAAGTGAAGTGACAGTAGTATTTTGCTGCAAGTCCGAAATGCCCCACGTTTTCCGAAGTGTATCTTGCCTTTTTCAGTGAACGCAGCATAAGAGTATTGATTATCCGCTCCTCTTTAGTTCCCTTTATCTGGTCGGTTAGCTGCTGCAGCGCTTTAGGATGTATCTCCGCTGCTCCTTTCAGATGATACCCAAAATTAAATATAAATTCATTAAATGCCTGTATCTTTTCTGCATCCGGGTCTTCATGCACTCTGTAAATAAAGGGTATTTCTTTCCAATACATATGCTCTGCAACCGTCTCGTTGCATACCAGCATGAATTCTTCTATTATCCTTTCCGCAATTCCTCTTTCGTAAGGCTTTATTTCTATGGGCTTACCTTTTTTATCCAGGATAATTTTTGTTTCTTCAAATTCGAAGTCTATGCTCCCTCTTAACCGCCTCTTTTCGTTCAGTATATGCATAAGCTCTTCCATTTGCTTTAATGTATTTATCAGGTAATTATATTCTTCCATTATCCCAGGGTCATTACCGGCAAGGATTTTATTGACATTCTCATAGGTCATCCTTTCTCTTGTTTTTATAACGCTTTCATAAATCTCGTATTCCTTTACCTTGCCTTTCTTATCTATTACCATATCGCAGCTCAAAGTGAGCCTTTCTATCTGAGGGTTCAGACTGCAAATACCGTTTGAAAGCCTTTTGGGAAGCATCGGCACCACCCTGTCAATCAGATATACGCTTGTACCTCTTTTTACAGCTTCTTTATCCAGATGTGAATTTTCAAACACATACTGGCTTACATCCGCTATATGTACCCCCAGAAGGTAGCTGCCATCAGGCAGCACTTCCACGGATACGGCATCATCCAAATCCTTTGCGTCCTCTCCGTCAATTGTAATTATTAGTTTTTCTCTCAGGTCTCTTCGTTTAGATATATCCGCATCACTGACCAACTCAGGTATTTTCTCGGCCTGCCTCTCAACCTCGGTTGGAAATGCCTCCGGCAGATTGTGGCCTCTTATTACTGATATGATATCGGTGCCGACATCATCCTTATGCCCCAGTACCTCTACAACAACTCCCTCCGGATTTCTTCTGGCTTCCGGCCATCTGGTTATCTCGACAACTACCTTATATCCTTCCTTCGCACCGTTGAAGTCGGATTTGGATACGAAAATATCCTGGTATATCCTTGGATCATCGGGCACCACAAAGCCAAAGCCTCTGTCGTTTTCAAAGGTTCCGACGATTCTGCTGTTTGCCCTTTTCAGTATCCTTATTACTTCACCTTCGCTTCTCTTAGCCCCCAGCTCGCCTGCCGTAAGCCTCACAATAACCCTGTCATCGTTCATAGCGCCATTGAGATTTTCTGCAGGTATGAAGAGATCGCGAATTTCCTTATTGTCCGGAATTAGGAATCCGTATCCCTTCCTGTTTCCTTGTATGCGGCCTGCAACCATATTCATTTTTTCTGTTAAACCATATTTGTTTTTCCTAGTTAATATTATGCTTCCTTCTTCCAGCAGAGAATTCAGCACTTCATCCAGTTCCGACACTTGAAATAAATCATCCTGAAATGCCTGAACAAGTTCATCATGGGAAAGAGGCTTATAGGCATCCTCTCTCATAAAGGCTAGCAACTTATTCTTCATTTCCAGGTTAATTTCTTTTTTAATATTGAGCAATGCAGCTGCACCTCTCCTCTTCTCTATTTTTTTCTCTGCCAAATGCCGATTTATCCTTTATAAAATTATATACTTCCTCAAAAACTCGTT
Organism: Gracilibacteraceae bacterium; assembly: GCA_012519325.1. GTDB lineage: Bacteria > Bacillota > Clostridia > Lutisporales > Lutisporaceae > BRH-c25. The sequence continues at coordinate 14,230 of JAAYQK010000100.1, forward strand.
CTTTCTCCTTGTCGCAGGTTATTACATGCCCGCTTTTATGCAAATATATTATACTTTTATCCTTTGAACCTATATTGCTGTATATTATATTTGCACTTTTCGGTCTTACCGCCCTGTCACCATAGGATTGCATAACAAGCACCGGTTTTTTTATATATTTCAGGTTCGCTTTCACATATCTTATCAGCTTGAATAAATGATGCACGCTTATAAGTGGAGCTCTCTCATAACCGATTACATCAATGTCTCTGTTCTCAGTCTTTCCAGTCATGTGATTCTTGAGATTTCTTTCAATAAAAGCCAACGCTGCTGCCCTGCTGTATATTCTGACAGGTGCCGAGAGTGTCACAACGCCTCTTATATCGTAGTTCCTTGCCAAGTATAAAGAGAGCAACCCTCCCATGGAAAACCCAACCGCAAAAACCTCATCACATTCCTGCTTCAGTGACTTGTATCCTTGTACTGCTCCATGTGTCCAATCCCTGAAACTGCATTTTTTCATATCCTTCGGTGTTGTACCGTGTCCCTTCAGAAGAATTCCTCTTACTGTGTACCCTTTACTTCTGAGGAATTCTCCTAAAAATCGCATTTCGTAGGGTGTTCCTGTAAACCCGTGAATAAGCAGCACCCCTGTGTTATTGCCTTTAAAATAAAATTCTTTTGCATATTTGCTGTTTATAATGTTCACGAAAAACATCTCCCGAGGCTGCGGATTAAATATGTAATTATTATGAACACATTTTGTTAATAACATTCAAAAAGCCGTTTTTGAAGAATAATACGGCGCAACTGAAGGACATGGGGACGTTTCGGAAGGACATGGGGACGTTTCGCGTGTCTCGCTTTCAGTGAGACAGGGGAAACGTCCCCGTGTCTTTGTGTCCGGATGTTTCCGGAATCGCCGTCCGGATGTTCCGGTATACGCATCCTTGCCTTCCCAGCTGCATCGTAAGGTATAGTTTTTCACACAGCAGCCTGCAGAGTATCTTTCGTCTTGTTATAATAAAAACAGAGATGATAATAACTACCATCTCCTTAATATTACAGTATTCAATTCATATTATAAAATATGGTTGGATGTATGGCAAGACTACAGGAATAATGGTGCAAACACCAATGCAACTATAGTCATAAGTTTTATCAATATATTCATAGAAGGTCCGGAAGTATCTTTAAACGGATCCCCTACCGTATCACCAACGACTGCGGCTTTATGAGAATCACTGCCTTTTCCGCCCATCTCACCTGATTCTATGTATTTCTTGGCATTATCCCATGCACCTCCTGCGTTGGACATCATGATTGCCAGGAGCACTCCTGTAATAACTGCGCCTGCAATGAGTCCCCCCAAAGCACCTTTGCCAAGTAACAATCCGATACCTATAGGAACTATAACAGCTAATAAGCCGGGTATGACCATTTCCTTTAATGCTGCAGCGGTTGAAATATCAACACACTTTGCATAATCAGGCTTAGTTGTGCCCTCCATAATGCCCGGAATTTCCCTGAACTGTCTCCTGACCTCTTCAATCATCTGATTGGCAGCCTTGCCTACAGCTTCCATGGTAAGTGCGGCAAAAAGGAAAGGAAGCATGCCCCCGATAAACATTCCTATCATCACTGCCGGATCAAGTATATCTATTGATTTAAGGCCAACAGCCTGTGAATAGGATACGAATAGTGCCAGAGCAGTCAATGCCGCTGAACCTATGGCAAAACCCTTTCCTATTGCAGCTGTTGTATTTCCTACCGAATCAAGCTTATCAGTTACTTTTCTGACTGACTCAGGCAAGCCTGACATCTCTGCTATACCACCTGCATTATCCGCTATAGGCCCGTATGCATCAACTGCAACTGTCATTCCTGTAGTTGAAAGCATACCCACTGCAGCAAGAGCTATACCATATAAACCGGCAACCTTGAATGATATTAATACTGCCAAGGCAATGAAAATCACCGGTGCAACAGTAGAAAGCATTCCAACTGCAAGGCCGCTTATTATGGTAGTAGCAGGTCCTGTCCCTGATTGCTGGGCTATTTTCTTAACATACTTGTAATCGCTTGATGTATACATTTCCGTCAGGAACCCTATTATTGAGCCTGCAATAAGGCCGGAAGCAACAGCCCAGAAAGCATTAAGATTGCCAAACATATATCTGCTCAATATAAAAGCTGCAATTATAACGATAAGTGAGCTCCCATAGGTTCCTCTGCTGAGAGCACCCTGCGGATTGCTCTTTTCATCCGTCCTTACAAAAACAGTCCCGATAATTGAAGCTATAATACCTATTGAAGACAAGAGCATCGGAAACAATACACCTTCCACCTTGCCTGCATATACTACCGAACCCAGAGTAATTGCAGAAATAATCGAGCCTACATATGATTCGAACAAGTCGGCTCCCATACCGGCTACATCACCAACATTATCGCCTACATTATCAGCAATAACTGCCGGATTTCTCGGGTCGTCCTCAGGTATGCCGGCTTCCACCTTTCCAACAAGGTCCGCACCAACGTCAGCGGCTTTTGTATATATCCCGCCTCCTACACGAGCAAACAAGGCAATAGAGCTTGC
>JAAYQK010000101.1 GCA_012519325.1 Gracilibacteraceae bacterium
ATTTTATCATAACATATATTATATGTCAACTGAAGCAAATTATTATATCAACTAATACTATAATAGTCAAATTTTTATTTTTATTTCTCGGCTATTATTCGTCTATATTTAGCACTATAAACTATTATACATTAAAATTACAATACTATTCACCGAATTACTCTGGTTTGCACAAAAAACAACTGCAATTTATTATATGCAGTTGTTTTGAAGTTTTTCGCAATATGCTCTAATCCCTCTGAATACCGCTGCCGCTGCCGCTTCTCGGAAGCTTTGATCCCTTAAAAGCTTTTCGTCCTGAGGATTGCTTATATAAAGCAGCTGTATAATTACAGCAGATGTCTTAACCTCCCGGAGCAGATAAAAATCAGCTGTTCTTACTCCTCTGTCCTTTAGACTTAGGGAGCTCTTAATACTTTCCATTATCAATTTCGACAGCTTCTCTCCCTGAGAATCTCCTCTATAGTAATAAATTTCAGTTCCTGAAGCGGTTTGGTTGGGAAAACTGTTCTGACCTATGGATAAAAACAAGTCCGGCCTTTTCCCGTTGGATATGGCTGCCCTGTCTGAAAGTACCATTCCAACGTCACTGTCCCTTGTAAGAAATACTTCGGCCCCTTGGTTTTCAAGAAGATCCTTAAGCCTTAAAACTATATCCAGATTGATATTGCCTTCATCACAACCATCTCCCCCATGTGCCGCATCCAGTACGATCCTTATACCCTTAAGAGGCTTTTCTGAATCGGGCATTTCCATCTGCTCCAAGCTTATTCCGGTATAATAGTACTTCAATATATCCTGATAACTCATTCCTGACCTTGCCATCGAATTTGCCCCGCATTGGCAAAGCCCCAGTCCGTGCCCCGTACCGATGCACTTTATCAGGAATTTTACCGGTATATAATCAAACCTGGTGGAATTAAGCTTCAACAGTTCCCTGACTTCTGTTCCCTTGAAGCTTTTTGTACCTATTTTTATTCTGCTGATTTTACCGTATTCATCAACTTCAATATCTTCAAACATTCCCTTGATATTGCAGTAAATCCCTTCGGCCTTGCTGAGCCTGGTCTTCAGCAGTTCCTCCAGCTCTTTGACCGTATAATACCTGTCACTGTCCCTGTCCTTGTCATCCTTGCAAAAGGAGCAGAGCACTCTCCTCAGATAAGTAATTCTGTTTCCCAGTACATTTTCGGAGTTTTCCGTTGCTCCTCCGCACCTGTAATGGAAAAAAGGTTTTATCGGTCTTCCTTCGAAAAGCATTATTATTCTGTCTGTTGAAGCAACAGCATCAAAAACTTCCTTTGGTATCTCAGTATCGGCAAGGCCGTATTCAAGGCAGTGCCCCGGTTCTGTACATATATCACAGCCTCTGTGCCTTTCGCAGCCTTTACCGCTATATATAAAGGTTTTTCTTGCCAGCTCCGTTCTTGCCATAACGGCAAGAGCCTTCAGATATTCAACCTCATGCCCTTCTGCTCTATTGAAGCTTGTTATCCTGGCTGTCAGCTCATCCAACTCCATGCCATAACTCAGCTCTTTTTCGCAGTCATACACCTTAAACAACATCCTAATTCCTCCCCTTCTATGGGATATAGGGAGAACCGGGCATCCCTGACCTGAATTTTCCTCTTGTTTGTATGCCTCCAATACCTTTTACCCCACTGGTGGTGCCCTTCAACACATCTTCTATAGGGGCTGTCGTATCGGTAGGAGTAAAGGCTATCTGCCTGCACAGCATGACCGGATCCAGGGCATGTATCAATATTCTGGCGGGAGAGCTTGCAAAATTTGCCCCTGCCGACAATATGCCTTCATAATACGACTGGCATGCTCCTGCTATTATTACCAGTTCATCCAAAGACTTCTGGTATTTTCTTGCTTCCTTGACTGCTTCCATGAAATATTTTGAATTTCTGTACCTGTCCGGCGAATCCTTTCCATTACCTTCCTTCTTCTGCATACTGTCATGTCCTGTGATAACCACTATATCAGGCTTATTCTCTTCTAGCAGAGCCATAATGAGCCTTGGCTGGTCCGCTTCCGGCACAAGCTTCCCTACTGCATTAATACCGTGCTCCTTATAATACTTCATACTCATAGCAAGGTAATCCTTGTCTCCGTCTATATGAAGCACCTTCCCGGGCAGCTTGAATTTGCTGTATTCCTCTCTTTTGGGCATAAGCTTTTTTGGCACAAACCCGTACCTGTTTCCACCGGTTTTGTCCAGCTTGCCTATTTTCTTTTCGAAGCTGCGCATCTCTTCATTGACCTTGTTTATTGGAACCTTTACAACGTCAGATTCGGGTGCATCTGCAAAAAGCCTGTAATGCAATCCTTTAAGATATATGATTTTACCTGTTTCCTTACCGGTGACTATATCATGAACCTTGAACAGTATGTCAAAGCCATAGGACCTCCTTGCTACTATATCTCCCACCTTTATATCCATATCTTGACCCCCTTGTTATTACAGCCCGTTTAATACATAATATGTGGCTAAGGCTGACAAGGTGAACAAAAAATAAAAAACAGTATTCCATACCGTTTTTTATCCAGTCACGAGACACTAGATTTAGCCAGGCTTCGAAGAATTAACTTAAATTCGGACTTTATTTATATGTACTTCCTGAAGTCCTCCACAAAGTCCAGGACAAATTCCTTCATTATTACCGCATCATTGTACTTGCTTATAAAGGTTTTTTCATCCCATGTGGATTTATCCTTATAATACCTTTCGCTGACCCTCCAGAACCTCTGGGGGAATTCGAAAAGTGACAGCATCAGTACCAGGTCTTCTCTGTTGAGAGGTGCGATGCTGCAGTAAGCATCAATAAGCTCCAAAGCCATATCAATATCATAGCTGTACCGCTTCAATACTTTCTGTATCAATGCAGCCAGGTCATATACCGGCAGTTCATGGCAGCAGTAATCAAAATCTATTACATTCACCTCTCCCCCTGGCCCAATGATGATGTTATGGTAAGTATAGTCATGATGACATATGACATTGTCCTTTTTTGCTTTTTTGCAAATATTTGCATAGTCTGAGTTTTTTAAGGTGTCAAAACCCCTCCAGCCCATTTCGATATAAAAGTCCACATCCTCCAGAAACATTCTGTCCAGTTTGCTTTTTTTTCTTTTCTTCCGGGCAAGCTCCTTGAAACGGACCAAATCCTCTATTTTTTCCTTATAGGACTTTTCCCATTTTCCGATGTTGTTCCTGGACGCTGCACCGGTAAAAGGCAAATACCCTCTGCCTGCATTGTGCAGCTGTGCCAAAGCCTTTACTATCGCTTCCCTGTCATAAGGGTTTGTAAAGCTGCATTCCCTTCCTGCTATGTAGTTTTCCATTACGAAGATCCTGTTCTCATATATTGCAAAGGGAAGCTCATATTTAGACAGCAGATACCTGTCTATTCGTGTAAACCCGTTTTTATGGAGATATTCCTTCAAGCCGTGTATGTACAATATCTTATCAGGATCTCTGAAAGTTTCCTTAATTATTACAAGCCCCCTGTCGGTATATGCTAAATTTACCGCCCTTAACGGCTTGCTGTATATTACCCTGCAGCCAAACTCTCCGGCAATGGTATCTATATTCATTAGCAGCACCTCATAGTATGCATTTAGTACCTTGTAACAACTGCCACAAGGTACTAGTAGAATATATGAAAGTCTGCTACCACTTATACCGGAGAAATTACACCCTCTTCTCATATTCTTCTATAAATTTCCGCCTTAGCTTAGTGTATTCCGACTTTGTGCTCATCTTGTCGGCAAGGTCCTCTTCATCCCAGCCCTTCTTCTCAATATAGTATTGTCTGGATATCATCCGGAAGTCCTGCGGAAACAGAAAGAAGGGAATGAGCACTTTAAACTCCCCGCTTTTTATGGGATTTCTTCGATCATAGCTTTCCAATATATCCAGAGCCTTGTCCGTATCCCAGTTCGTCTTCTTCATATTTCTCAGAATAAGGCTTCCCACATCATGCATTCTTATATCCATAATGCAGTAATCAAAATCAACTACGTATATTCGGCCATCAAAGGTATGTATTATATTATGATGGACAAAATCGTGGTGGATAAAGCTTTTCTTCACTGCCGCTTCCTCGGAAAGGATCTTGTAACCGGTTTTGCTCAGAATCTGCATCGCTTCTTCTCCGTCATTTATGCACATATCCACATAATCGAGAAATATTCTGTCCACCTCGTTCTTTTCAGGTCTTTCCAGTACCTGTTCCTTCATTTGCTTCATTTCCTCCACCCTCTTACTGAAGTATTCGGGCCATTTTCCATACCAGCATCTGTCGGAGGGACATACAGCAGGATTAAAGCCCTCTGACGCATTGTGCAGTCTTGCAAGCACCTCAATAGCGGCATCAAGGTCCACTGGATTTTGAAAGTCACATTCCCTTCCGTCCATCCATTCGGTAAGGAAATACTTTCCACCCTTGAAGCTGATATAGTCATCGCCATTCTCCTGCTTTACAATGTTAAAGGCGCTGTTGAAGCCCTTTCCCTTGAGATGCTTCATGGCTGCGAAAATAAAATCCATATCCTCTATGGAAAACTTAAGCTTTTTCAAACAGTAAAATCCCTTGTCCGTTACTATTCTGTACACACTCCTTACCGGAATTATCTGCTTGACCTTAAAACCCATAGCCTCAAAAAGCTTCACATCCAAATTGTACTCACCAAGAAATTCCCTTTCCAACTGCCTGTTTTCTTCCATAAAAAGCTCCATCTTCACAGAACGATTCACCTTCCGGAATCCAAAAATTTGATAAGCTCCTCTTTTCTTTTTTCTCTTTTTATACTTCGCTCCAACTTTTGCCTTAATTCAATTTCGTTATAGTTTTTCATTCTCCCGTAAGCACTTTCGGCAACCTTAAAAAACCTCCTAGGCCATATGAGAAAGGCTTTTATTATGTTTATTGAGCACTCATCCAGGGGCTTAACGGAAGTATATGCCTCTGCCGCCGCAGCTGCAAGCTCACCTTTATTTCTTCCTGAAAAGCTTTCAAAAAGTGTCGCTATATCGAATTCACAGATATCATAGCTGCATTGTTCGAAGTTGGTTATGAACACTCCCTCAGGTTCACCTTCAAGTATCGCATGTTTTTTGAATTCCCCATGGGTAATCTGATTGCACGACATAGCTAATCTCACCTTGTCAAGATATCCGCTTCCCTTAAGAAGCCTGTGGGAATGCTGTATTTTTTCTATGAATTCATCGGCATTTTCCAGAAAAAGCTTGTCAATTGCACTTTTCTTCTCCTTGAGGTATATAATCTCTTTGTACTTTCTTAGGCTGATGGAGTTTGCTTTGAATTTTTCCATCCACTTTCCCCAATCAACACGGGCACGGCTTCCGGGAGCAGGTATAAAGTGCTCTCCCGCCTTATGAAGTTCTGCCAGAGCCTTGCCGATAACCGCCGCAGCTTCGGCTGTATTTGCTTCATATACCCTTCCTTTAGTAAAATTCTGAAGTATATAGTTGTTTTTGTCATATTTTATATGATAGCTGCCGTTCAGGCTCCGGTTAATACGGCTGATCTGCCGGAAACCGTTATTATAGACATGCTCATAAGCTGATGCTGCGAATAATATCTTTGCCTCATCGCTTTCCGTCTTCTTAAGCCTTTTTATGCCTCTGTCCGTGTATACAAGTATACCCCTGTCCCCTTCCTGCATATTTCTTACTTCCAGGCCGTACAGGCTTTCTACCAGCAGCTTGAGATCATGTCTTTTCAACTTTCCATATCCGCCGGACATATAATCACCCCCCACTAAGACGTAATCGAAGAATAATGCGAC
>JAAYQK010000102.1 GCA_012519325.1 Gracilibacteraceae bacterium
GAATATACAGGTTTTGAAGAGGTAGGGGAGCAAAGAAGTATAAACGAAGAGAAACAGAATAATTCAGAGAATGCAACAAAAGCGCAGATCAATACCATATTTTCAATAGCAAAAAATCTTAATATGTCAAATGATAAACTGAGAGAACTAATACAGGATAAGACAGGAAAGAGCTTCAGCAAAGACCTTTCAAAAAGTGATGCGAGTAAAATCATCAGATTGCTTAAGGAGCGGGATGCCGTTGAAAATCAAGAGACTAAGCTGATGTAACAATTCGCTTTATTCTAAAAATACACTATTTAATTAAATAGTGTATTTTTTTCTTAAATGGATATTTTTAGAAGGATAATATGAATTTGTGTAGAATCTTATGTTATGTTTAAATAAGGCAACTATTCTGATGATAAATTTTACAAACATATAAAATGTCATTTTTCTAAATATTTTAAATATATTTATACAGTAAAGTTTTCACTCTTAATTGAAAGAAAGGAGGATATTGATATTTAATAATCTGTAATTTTGGAGGAGGAATAAAATGAAAAAGAAGGTACTAGCATTACTAATGGTATGCATGATGATTGTTTCTGTCGGACTTGCCGGTTGCAGCAGCAAGACAGAAACAGCGGCACCGGCTGAAACTGCATCTCCCGCCGACGAGACAGTAAAAGTCGGTTGGATGGGTTCTCTTACAGGTGACCAGGCAGTATGGGGACAGTGTGAACTTAATACTGTCAAGATGCTTTTTGAAGAAATCAATGGGAAAGGCGGAGTACTTGGGAAAAAACTTGAAGTTATCGGCTATGATACAAAAGGTGATCCACAAGAAGCAGTTAATGTTGCAAAGAGACTTACGACTCAGGACAAGGTTTGTGCGATATTAGGCCCGAATGCCAGTGGAAATGCTATTCCGATAGCCCCCGTACTTGAAGAGGCAAAGGTACCGGATATTGCCACAGTTGCAACAAACCCAAAGGTGACGGTGCTTGACGGCAAAGTAAAGCCGTATAATTTCAGAGTATGCTTTATTGACCCCTATCAGGGTGCAGTTGCTGCAGGCTATGCGGCTGATATTCTTAAAGCCAAGTCCGCTGCAGTTCTCTACGACGTTGGAGATGACTATTCACAGGGACTTACAGAGTTCTTTGAAGAATTCTTTGTCAAGAAGGGCGGTACTATTGTTGCAAGGGAAGGCTTCAAAACAGGTGACGTAGACTTTAGGCCCCAGCTTTCAAAGATTAAGGCTGCTAACCCTGAAGTTATCTTCATGCCATACTTCTTTAAGGAAGTTGCACTAAGCGCCAACCAGGCAAGAGAACTTGGCATAGATGCAATACTTATGGGCGGAGACGGCTGGCCTTCGGAGCAGCTTATCAGCATGGCTAAGGATGCAGTAGAAGGTTCCTTCTTTGTTAACCATTTGGACTATGAAGATCCTGAAGTGCAGGATTTCAAGACCAGATACAAGGCGAAATACGGAAAGGATGTTGAACTTAACGGTTACCTTGTACATGATGCAGTACTAATGTTTGTAGATGGAATGACAAGAGCAGGAGAAGCTAATGGTGAAAAGATTGCTCAGGCGCTTGAAACTACGGATATTAAGGGCATAACAGGAAGAATAAAGATAAGCAAGGAAACACATAATCCGGAAGGTAAAGATGCTGCTATACTGAAAATAGTTGATGGCAAGTATGTATTCCAGCAGAAGTTTGCTGCAGAATAGACTCATACCAACTATATGAAAATAGAGCAGAAGGTAATTCCTTCTGCTCTATACAGTTCTTTCTGCTCTAAGCATGTAAAGGAGAGAAAATAAATGACACAATTCTTTCAACAGCTTATTAACGGTATATCTATTGGAAGTGTATATGCTTTAATGGCTGTAGGCTATTCTCTGGTATATAGTATTATGAATTTCAGTAATTTTGCCCACGGCGGTGTGATTATGTTCGGGGCTTACTTTGGATTCTTTTTCCTGACATTATTAAGATTTCCGTTCCCATTGGCGTTCCTTTCGGCTGCCATATGTTCCGCAATTCTGGCACTGATTATTGAGAGAGTAGCATATAAGCCTCTTAGAGAAAGAAAAGCTCCGTTTTTATATTTTATAATATCTGCAATGGGCGCATCAATTTTTCTTGAGAACCTTGTAATAGCTATTCCGGCAATTGGACCTACATTCAGAACTTATCCGGAAATATTCAACAAGCAGCCTATAAAAATTGGTGAACTGGCAATGGGAAAATTGGATATAGCTATGTTTCTGATATCTGCCATATGTTTGATAGTATTGATTTATATCATTGATCATACAAAAATAGGAAAGGCTATTCAGGCCACTTCCTACAATATAAAAGCCAGTGCCTTAATGGGAGTCAATACGGACTTTATATTAGTTACAATATTTCTCATGGGAGGTTTTCTGGCAGGTATAGCCGGAGTACTTTTCGGAATGAAATATACTGTATACCCTCAGATTGGGATTATTACAAATAAATCTTTCATTGCGGCTGTATTCGGCGGCCTCGGAAGTCTCCCGGGTGCCGTAATAGGCTCTGTGCTGTTGGGTATTATTGAGACTTTTACGGCAGGATACTTTTCATCTCAATACAGGGACCTTATTGCATTTGTCTTATTAATAACTGTTCTGGTAGTCAGGCCTATGGGACTAATGGGCAAGGTTACCGAGGATAAGGCATAAGGGGGTATTTCTATGGGGAATGAATATATTTTGGGGATATTTACATTAGCCGGAATAAACCTTATGACCGTACTCGGGTTATCACTGCTGACTGGATTTACAGGCTTGTTTTCTTTTGGACATGCAGGTTTTATGGCAATCGGCGGTTATGCTACCGCACTGATGACGTTAAACTTTCACTGGCCCTTTATACCTTCACTTATGGTGGGTGGGCTCGCTGCAGCATTGGTTAGTGCTGTTTTGGGTAAAGTAACCTTAAAATTAAAGGGAGACTATTTTTGCATTGCTACCTTGGGTTTTGGAGAGGCTGTAAGACTCATACTGGATAATGTACAAACCTTCGGCGGCGCAAGGGGTTGGCCTGGGATACCTCATTATACGAATTTCTGGAATGTGCTGGGTATCAATATAGTAGCAATTATTATTCTTGCCAACTTAATTCACTCACGTCATGGACGAAATATGATTGCAGTAAGAGAGGAAGAGCTGGCTTCACAGATTGTAGGGATAAATGTATTCAAGTACAAAATGATTTCTCTTGTTATCAGTGCAGCCTATGCAGGAATTGCAGGAGGGATGATGGGACATTACATGACTTTTCTGCAGCCTAAGATGTTTAGCCTTGTAAAATCAACCGAGTTAACAATTATAGTTATATTCGGAGGGCTCGGAAGCATATCCGGAAGTGTACTTGGAGCCTTGGTTCTTACATCGCTTCCCGAAATATTAAGGGCTTTTTCTTCATGGAGGCTGGTGTTCTACGGATTAGCTGTCATATTCATTATGATTTCCAGACCGGAAGGCTTAATGGGAGGATATGAATTGACACCTTCCAGCATGAAAAGGCTTTACAGGAATATTGTTTCGAAACGAAGCAAAGCGGTTCATAGTGCGGGAGGTGATAAGTAATATGGGCATACTGGAATTGCATGGCCTTACCAAGACCTTTGGAGGACTTACCGCAGTAGGAGACGTGAATTTCAACGTTGAAAAAGACAGCATTTCAGGGCTGATAGGACCCAATGGTGCCGGCAAGACTACAATATTCAACCTTATAACAGGCGTATACAAGGTTACAAGCGGCAAAATAATATTTGACGGCAAGGATATAACCAATAAGGAACCATACCTTATAGCAGAATCAGGAATTACCAGAACATTTCAGAATATAAGGCTGTTCAAAAAGCTGACTGTTTATGAGAATGTACTTACGGCTTGCCATTATAATGCCAACTACTCAATTTTTGATTCAGTGCTGCGGCTGCCTAAGTTCAGGAAACAGGAGAAAAAATTAACGGAACAGGCCGCAGAGCTTATTGAAATAATGGGCCTGGAAAGCAGGAAGGACCTTATTGCCAACAATCTGCCTTACGGACTTCAAAGGAGGCTTGAAATAGCACGTGCCCTGGCACTTATGCCAAAACTTCTGCTATTGGATGAACCGGCTGCAGGGATGAATCCTGATGAGACAGAACAACTTATGAAGCTTATATCGGAAATAAGAAAGAGATTTAACCTGACTATTCTGATAATAGAACATCATATGGATCTAATAATGGGTATCTGTGAAAATATTATGGTGCTTAACTTTGGCTGTAAGCTTGCAGAGGGTACCCCCACAGACGTACAAAATGACAAGTCGGTAATAGAAGCGTATTTGGGGGTGGAGTGATAGTTATGTTAAAGGTTAAGGATTTGCATATATACTATGGGGGTATTCATGCGTTAAAGGGTGTAAACCTTGAGGTTAACAGCGGAGAAATAGTATCTATCATAGGGTCCAATGGTGCGGGAAAATCAACTTTGCTCAATTCAATTTCGGGTTTTCTGAAGTATCGGGAAGGAGAAATAAGCTATAAGGGTAATAAACTGGGATATAACCCCAGCAAGATAGTCAAAATGGGAATTTGTCAAGTACCTGAAGGCAGACTTGTATTTGCCAATCTAACAGTTAAAGATAATCTTTACATGGGTGCTTATCTTCGAAATGACAGAAACGGAATTATTAGCGACTTGGAAAAGGTGTATGCTCTTTTCCCAAGACTCAAAGAAAGAGAAAATCAGATAGCAGGAACCTTAAGCGGCGGAGAACAGCAGATGCTAGCTATGGGAAGGGGGCTTATGAGCAGTCCTGAGCTTATGCTCCTTGATGAGCCGTCTCTTGGACTTGCCCCTTTATTGGTGCAGACGGTATTTAACATTATAATTGACATAAGAAAGATGGGAAAAACAATACTCCTTGTTGAGCAGAATGCGTACAAGGCACTTTCCATAGCTGACAGAGCCTATGTATTGGAACAGGGGAAAATATCAGCCTCAGGATTGGCAAGTGAAATAGCAAGCAATCCCAAAATACAGGAGGCATATCTGGGGACCAAAAAGTAATGGTCTAACATACTATAAAGCAAAAAATACAGGTAAAGAATGGCACGGTTCAATAGGGAAACTTGCTGAACCATACCCAAACCGATACGGAAAAAGCAATAAGAGAGAGGCATTATCACAATGATAATGTCTCTTTCTTCATATCAGCATAGCCCCGGCCGACAGATCATCTGAATGGCATTCAGGAAGTCGA
>JAAYQK010000103.1 GCA_012519325.1 Gracilibacteraceae bacterium
AAGCCGATAAAGCCTTCATCAATAAGTTTTTTCTGACGTTCAAGATCACCTATGGGTACGCCGAAATTCTGGTCTATTCTTCTTACAGCCCTTGGCTCCAGATTTCTATGAAGTATAAACCTCCACAATCCGTCTTTTCCGTCTTTTTCTGAACCGTACTTTTTCTTGAGTGCTTTTATTCTTAATCCGTTTCTAATAATATTGTAAAGGCTGTACATATTATGAGGTGATACGGTGCACAGCAAGTGATTGTACCCAAAATCCTTAACCATCGGTATTACTTGCTGAAGTGTCAAACTTTGCAATGAGTTGCCTCTGTATTCAGGATGCACAACTGTTGTTTCGAGATGAGAGACCTTTATTAATTCATGCCTGGGTATATTTATATCATGGCCGAGGTTTTTTTCAGAACAGCCTGGAAAACCAATATACCTGTATGCAATAATATCCCCTGCTTTGTTGAATACTCCTATTACCTTCGCTCCCTGTTTCATATCATCATACATTTCTTCGTAAGTATCCATATACAGCACCTGCTTGTCAGAAAGCTGCTCATATACATATTCCTGAAGTGCAACTACATCTTTAAGTTCCTCTATTGAAATTAATCTCATAACATATTCATCATGTTCCTTACCTTCACTGGTATGTTTTATCAGTTATCCTGTCTTTAATATCATCATGCATCGGCCTCCTTTCAAAATTCTGATATATTTTCTTAATTTACGAAGTGTACAAGTATCTATCTGATGTGACAACTTGTAATATATTGTTAAGTTGTCTGTTTTATTTTATAGTATCATAGCCAACTTGTGATTGTCAAGCAAGTTGTCAGTCTTTTTAAAATAATAACTGCTCTTCTCTCGAATAGCAGTTATTATTAAATGTTACTTTCTATTTGTAGTTATCCTTTCCTTACCATTTACATATTTGTTTACCTTTTCAGAAATACCGGCGTCATTTCCTACATATAGTATAATATCGTTAGCAAAAAAAACCAGCTTCGGCCCCGGAGACAAATATAGATGTCCTGAACGATTTATTCCTATTATTGTTGCCCCCGTATGGTTCCAGAAACGTGCTTCACCTATTGATTTTCCAATTAAATGGCTTTTTTCGGATATCTTCAGTTCAAGAGGATATATAATTCCGATGTTTCTAAGAATCATTGCCTGTTCTATTATTGAGTCAAGTCTTTCTAAAATTGATTTTTCTACAGACTGCTTTTCATCAATCAACCTGCTGATTTCTTCTCTCATGGATAATATTCTGTCCTTGGACTGATGCTCTTTAATATAATTATTAGCTGCTTCTTTTGATTTTATCAGTATGCCTTTCTTTTCAATAACACTTACTACCTGAAGCTCTTCCAGCAGTGTCAATGATCGTCTGATTGTTTCCGGAGAAACGCCGTATTTGCCGGAAAGTGTTGACCGTCCTTTAACCATTTCACCGATTTTATATTCTTCGTTTTGAATACTATAAGCAATATCCAGTGCTATCTTCTCGTATTTTGCGACATTCTCGCGTTTATCTTCAACATGGCTTTTGAGATTCATTACAACACCCTCTGAATCATTATCATTGAAATTAACTATATCTTACCATAGTTCTTTCATTTTTTACAGCAGTTGTCAAATATATAACCTTGTTAATTTTTTATGTTTATATTTTCTATTCTGTCAAAAGCCTCCTTTAAACTATTTATATCTACCGTGCAAGCTATTCGAATATATCCCTCGCCGCTCTCGCCAAAACCATTCCCCGGAACAACCAATACATGGGCATCCTCCAGTATTCTTCTGGCTATTTCAGTTGATGTAAAGGTTGATTTTTTTATATTGGGGAACAGGTAGAAACTTCCCTGAGGCTTGTTTACAGACATCCATGAAATCCGGTTTATCCTTTCATAAGCATAGAAGACACGCCTTCTATACTCTTCTACCAATCCCGGCTGTACTTTATCCCTTATCTTTAATGCTTGAATCGCAGCTCTTTGGGATATTGACGGAGCAGAAAAGCATATCCCTTCATTTATATCCCTTATGCAGCTTATAATATAATCCGGAGCAAGTACATATCCTATTCTCCAGCCTGTCATTGCATAGTCCTTGGAAAAGCTTCCAAGCGTAATAGTTCTTTCTTTCATTTCAGCTATAGCTGCTATGGGAATAAAAGGTTCGCCAAAGCTGAAGGAACCGTAAACATCATCGGAAATCACAATCAAATCCTTGGAAATAGCTGTTTCTGCAATTGCTTCAATGGTTTTTCTGCTGAGACATGCCCCGGTGGGATTATTGGGCGAGTTTATTATAATTGCTTTTGTCCTTTTTGTTATCAGCGCATTTAAACTATCAATATCTATCTGGTAATCGTCCTCCTCTCTGGTTTTCAATGGCACCAGTTTCCCCCCGGCAAGCTGTATCTGTAGGGCATAAGGAGTAAAGTAGGGTTCAGGTACTATTACTTCGTCGCCCTCATCAAAAATGGCTTGAAGCACAAGGTACATACCATGGCAGGCACCTACCGTCACCATTACTTCATTCATTTCCACCTTATATCCGTATTTGCTGTAATAATATTGAATGATACCATCCCTCAGTTCCTGATCTCCCAACGAATCAGCATATCTGGTATATCCCTTCTTTGCATCCTCGAATGCCTTTGCGATTATTTCAGAATTAGTAATGAGATCCGGGTCCCCCAGACTCAAGTTTATAATATCGTCATATTTGTAGGCCAATTCAACCACTTCAGCCATTGGTGTCGAAATGGTATTCCAATATTTCCTCGAAAGGAATTTATGCTTCATATTTTCACCTGCTTATGTGTATATTAAATTAATACTTTTCCAAGGAAATCTTTTGTCCTTGGATGCTTCGGATTACTGAAAACCTCTTTAGGACTTCCTTCTTCCACGATTTTTCCTTCATCCATAAATAGTATTCTGTCCCCCACCTCCTTGGCAAAACCCATTTCATGAGTAACTACAACCATGGTCATCCCATCCGAGACCAGCTTCTTCATAACATCCAGCACCTCCCCCACCATTTCAGGGTCGAGGGCTGAGGTTGGCTCATCGAAGAGCATTACATCAGGCGACATAGCCAAGGCTCTTGCTATTGCTATCCTTTGCTTCTGCCCTCCCGACAACTGATTTGGATAAGTATAGGCCTTATCTTCCAGACCGACCCTCTTAAGTAAAGTAAATGCAATATCCTCCGTTTCTTTCTTTGATAGATTCTTAACCTTTCTGGGAGCCAGAGTAATGTTCTCAAGAACGGTCATGTGAGGGAACAGGTTAAACTGCTGAAATACCATTCCCATTTTTTCACGAAGCCTATTCACGTCATTTTTACTGTTCTTAAAGGAAACTCCTTCAAATATGACCTCTCCGGCCGTCGGCTCTTCAAGAAAGTTGAGGCATCTCAGGAAGGTGCTTTTCCCGGAACCGCTGGGTCCGATGATAACCACAACTTCCCCCGGTTCTATCTTCAATTCAATGCCATTTAATACACGAAGTTTACCAAAATCCTTATAAAGATCAAATACTTGAATCACCGGCTCTCAACCTCCTTTCCATTATACCCAAAAGCTTTGAAAGTGAAAAAGTTATTGTGAAATAAATTGCCGCCGCAACAACTAAAGGTGAAAAAGGTCTGAAGGTGTTGCCTCTTACCGTATCCGTATTATACATCAGATCGTGGATTCCAATTATGGATACGATAGCAGATTCCTTTATCAAGGTTATAAACTCATTCCCCAGAGCAGGAAGAATATTTTTGAAGGCCTGAGGAATTATGATGTTTGTCATAGCCAACTTGTGAGACATTCCCAAAGATCGGGCTGCTTCCATCTGACCCTTATCAATAGATAAAATTCCCGCCCTGATTATCTCTGCTACATATGCAGCACTGTTCAAAGATACGGCAATAATACCCAGGGTAAGGTCCTCAAAGTCCATCCTGATAAGCCTTGGCAGCCCATAGTAGACTATAAACATCTGCACCATAATCGGAGTTCCTCTTATTATCTCAATGTAAGCTGCAGAAAAGCTCTTCAGAATAATATTCTTTGACAGCTTCATTAAAGCGAACACCACTCCCAGGAGCACTCCGAAAATTACGCCGAAGAAGGATATCAGCAACGTTATCATTGTTCCATTGAGAAAAAAACCATAATACTTTTGTAAATATGAAAAGTCCACTCCACACACCCCCAGCGTATAATAAGGAAATTGCTGTGCAATTTCCTACTGTTCTGACAGTAATGTCGCTTCTGCTATGAATTTATCTATCGAACCGTCTTTCATCAATTTTTCAAGTGTAGCATTTATTGCTTTCACTAAATCATCATTTCCCTTGTTTACGGCTACTGCAACTCCATCCTCCCTGCCGAAAGAAATTTCAGGTACTGCAAAAGCCGGATTCTGCTTTGCGTAAGCAAAAGCTACAGGACTTGCAAGCACTATCCCGAATATTTTATCATTCTGCAGTTCCAATACCAGATCGGTTATTTTGCTCAAGGCTTTTACCTCTGATGCTTCTATTTTTGTATTTGCTATTTCTTCCTGTATTGTTGACTTCTGTGCTCCAATTACTTTCCCTTTAAGGTCATCAACAGTTTTTACCTTATCTGCATTTTCAGCCTTCACAAGAAACTTCTGTTCCGCTTCATAATATGGTATGGAAAAATCAACGCTCTGCTTTCTCTCTTCTGTTGCAACCATACCCGCAATTATAAAATCTATATACTCAGCTACCAATGCAGCCAGCAGCCCTTCAAACTTCATATCTTTCATTTCCAGCTCGACTCCCAAATCTGCCGCTATTGCTTTTGCAATTTCTATGTCAAAGCCTACAATATTATCCTTACCGTCTATTTCTTTGTGGAATTCATAAGGCGGATAGTCCGCAGCTGTCCCAAGAACAATTTTACCCTTTGCCTTAATCTCATCTACCTTACCGGAAGCCTTAGGCTCTTCAGATGCTTTAGGCTCTTCTGCCGGCTTTGCTTCACTGCTTGTCTGTGCGCCGCAGGCTGCCATTGACATAAGCATCAGCAGTATGAGCATTATTGAAACCAATTTTTTAACATTCTTTTTTAACATTTTTACCCTCTCCTTTTAATAACTCAATTTTTCCTTATTCCTGCCCCTGTAATAATACGGGAAGTGTATTTGCGCCGAAAGGCATATAATACACCTTTATTCCTGCCTCTTTTAACCCTGCGATATCCATAGCTTCCTGTACACTGCTTGCCCCTATGATGCCTGTATTTTTTAGCAGAGACTGATCCAGCGAAGATACCAGAATCACTTTGAATCTTTCTGCAATTACAGTAATAAGGTAACCGGTATATTTCGCTATTGAAAAATTTTCTCTCAATGCTCTCTCCCTGCTGTAATTATCACTAAAATCTCTCATAATTTTTTGAACCTCTTCGCCGCCAAACCCCTCTTTGCACTCTGCAAGAAGTATTATAGTCCCGCCTTCCTCAACTGCCTCCTTTGCATTGATCAAAGCCTTCGATGCCTGATATAAATCAATGTCCTTGGGATATCCTCCTGCAGAAACCACAACCAAATCTGCTTTTTCTTCTATGAAAGCGCTGTCAGCTTCATTTACCAGCTGCCGCCCAATATCATGAGCTTCTAAATAATCCCCGGCAACAGCTTTGCATATATTCCCATCTTCATTTATGATAACATTGAACAAAAAACTTGGCTTTACAAAGGCTGCTGCTTCAAGCATATCCAAATGAACCGGATTGTTATCTGTATTTCCGCACCGAACATACGGATTGATCCCCTCTCCAATATTGGGGCTCAGTGACAATGCATGGTTTGCCATTATGCTTTCATATGAACATATTCCCGGAAGGATTGACTTTTTCCCGCCCCCCCATCCGGCAAGATCATGAAATACAATCGCACCGGTTAAGATAACATGGTCACTCTCCACTGCAGTTCTGTTCACGACAACAGGTGTCCCGAAGCTTGTTGTGCCCAGTTTTACCAGGTTTTCTTCATCCCTGCAGTCATGGTCTACCACCTCAAAACAAGAAGCCAGCTTCTCTCCCAAGAGAATCCTGTGTTCTTCCTTTGTCTGGGATCTGTGAGAGCCGGTAGCGCAAAGAAAAGTAATATATTCATCCTCTATCCCTGCCATATTTAGCTCTTTTACAATATAAGGCAGATAGTGGTCCATCTTCTGCCATGCCCGTGTAATATCCGAAATAATTATACATACGGTCTCTCCAGGTTTGACAATATCCCTTAACTTTTTGCTTCCAATCGGATTTTCAAGGGCTTCCATTATTATTTTATCCTCTGCTTTTATGCATTTCGTACCTTTGCTTTGTATGAATCCCAGGGAATTAACAGCATCATGCTGTATATTTATTTCTCCACACCCATACTTCATCTTTACAGATTCCAGCTTCATCACCCCCATTTCATGTAAAATCAACCATTATTCTTACTTAGCAATATTTTCTATAGTGCATATATATAATATAATATGAATATTTATGCTTGTCAATGATTTTTTATACGAAAATAAAAAACGCTGTATTCATAAATACAGCGCCTTAAAATATTTGTTTCCTCAGCTGCCTTATACATCCTTTGAATACTTGCCCAGTGAAAAGGATATAAAATAGCCCAATATAAAAAGCATTATGCTGATTAAATGCCTTATGTCTAATGATACGCCCGGAAATATGGCAATTATTGAGCCTGTTACAAATCCAAGCACGGTATAATATGTATAACCGTACGCTACTTTAAATAAACGACTTATAAGCTTAGCAAACAAAAAAATACTGATTACGAAACCTGTTCCGACAGGTATGAGAATTGCAGCATTAATATCTGCAAGCCCGTCAAGGACTATTTGATATGCCCCCAAATACATCAGCACAAAGGAAGCACTGATTCCCGGCACCATCGTACCTATTCCTATTATTGCACCGTAGGAAGCAAGCTGAAGTATTCCCGGATATGCATCAGGAATAATATTGATACCGGCATTTTCCAGTATTACTGTGATTATTGTGATTCCAAATGCGATTACACAGGGAACAATGTATATACCTCTGAAGCCTTTCTTGTTGGCCTGCTTGAAAACAGTAGGAAGAGTTCCTAACATGAGCCCGATAAAAAGGTATTTAACCTGGACCTCATAGTTTTGAAAGAGGTATTGCATAATTTTGCTGAAACCAAGTACCCCTACACTGCCGCCAAGCACTATAGGGAAAAAGAATACGGCGTTATTCCTAAAATCCTTGAAGATATCCGCAATGGTATCGGTAATTCTCTCGTACAACCCGAATATTACCGCAATGGCACCTCCGCTTACCCCTGGAGCAACCCCGCCAATTCCTATCAACAACCCCTTAATAAACCTTGAAAAAAAATTCATTGCCGTCTCACTCACCTTTGCAGCAGCTTAAGTCTAGTATTACCAAAATTTTATCAAAACTCTTATGAATATACAAGAAAAAGACGGCTGGGCTACATATAGTCAATGAGCCTTCAATATTACGCAGTAGGAAGCTCTTTTTTTATTTTATCCTGTTTTTCTTTTCCCTAAGCTTAATAGATAAATCATCAAACAACGTGTAGATTATGGGGATTATTAAAAGAGTTAGTACAGTTGAAGTCGTAAGTCCTCCGATAACAACTGTTGCCAAAGGTGCCTGGACTTCCGCCCCCTCTCCTATACCCAGGGCAAGGGGGATAATTCCTAATATTGTTGTTAAAGTTGTCATCAAAATTGGTCTCAACCTGGTGGGACCGGCTTTAAGTATTGCCTCCAGTCTATCCATTCCTCTACCTCTTAAAACATTTATATAGTCTACAAGTACTATAGCATTGTTTACAACTATCCCGGCAAGCATTATAACACCAATGAAAGCCGGAACGCTTAAAGCCCTTCCTGTTAAAAAGAGTCCTAAAGCAGACCCTGTAAAAGCAAGAGGTATAGAAAACATGATTGTAAATGGATGCAGCAAGGATTCAAATTGCGCCGCCATTACCATATATACCAGAACAATTGCAAGCAGCAGTGCGAGGGTTAAGCTTGAGAATGCATCTTCAATCTGCTCCATTTCACCGCCGTACTTTATTGAGTACCCCGGAGGAAGATTCATTTCATTCAACCTTTCACTAATATCCTTGTTAACATCTCCGGTACTCCTTTTAAAAACATCTGACGAAACAGTTACATACCTTTCCTGACCCTCCCGGGTTATAGCAATCGGTCCTTTTTCTACTTTAATATCAGCAACCTCAATAAGAGGTATCTCAACTCCCAGGGGTGACAGTATCTTTGTATTTTCCAACTGTGAATACTTTTTCACTGTCCCTTCGGGAAAACCTACTCTTACATCTATTTCATCACCATCAACCTTATAGGTTGTCGCTACACTTCCTTCAACAGCTGTTCTAATTGCAGCCGACACCTGTGCCGTACCCAAACCATAATAAGATGCCTTATCTCTGTCAACAAATATCCGGACTTCCGGTCTTCCCTCTGAAATACTTGTGCTTGTCTGTCTTACACCCTCAACATTCTTTATTATTTCTTCCACACTAACTGCTATCTCCGAAAGCTTATCCAAATCAGGCCCGAATATATTGACAGAAACCGCAGTACCTCCGGAAAAGCCCATAGTCGACGTACTAACTTCATTGATTTCTATATTGGCTCCGGGAATCAGCCTTACCTTCTTTCTCATTTCCTCAACTACTTCTGCCGTACTTCTTTTTCTCTCACTTAAAGGCTTTAATGTAATATTCAGGCTTGCTGTATTTGATGCCCCTCCGGATAAACTCATTCCGCTTCCTGAAGAGCCAACCGTGGTAAATATTTTTTGAATCTCCGGAAGGCTGTTCAGCATTCCTTCAACCTGCTCTGCGACTTCATTAGTATTCTTAAGCAAACTCCCTTGTGGAAGCTCAATTTCTACCGTAAACTGACCCATATCCATTTTGGGAAAGAACTCTGTACCCACAAATGGGACCAACAATATACTTCCAATAAATATTGCAAGGACCGTGATAACAGTTTTTCTTCTACGCATTAATGCCAAGCCCAATACACTTCTGTAAAAATTATCAACTGTGCTCAGAGCATCTTCCCACTTGCTGAATATTTTATTTAATTTTTCGCTCCTTGACGCTTCATGATACTTAACCATCTTCAAATATTTAGAGCTCAGCATGGGGATAAGCGTTAAAGCTACAAGTAAAGATGCAATAAGCGAAAACGTTACCGTCAGAGCCATCTGCTTGAATATTTCCGCTGTTATACCCTCAGTAAACACTATAGGCAGAAATACAACCACCGTTGTCAAAGTCGATGCCACTATAGCTGAACCTACCTCCTGTGTTCCCAGTATTGCAGCTTCCACTCTGCTGTGACCCTCACTCCTGTATCTGTATATATTTTCCAAAACAACTATTGAATTGTCAACAAGCATACCCACTCCCAGGGCAAGTCCTCCAAGGGATACAAGATTTAATGTTATCCCGGAAAAGTATATCATTACAAAGGTTGCTATTATGGAAATCAGTATGGATGTTCCTATTATCATAGTAGTTCTTATATTCTTCAAGAACACAAAAAGTATAATAATAGCTAGTACAGCTCCTACAACAGCATTTTTTGCAACATTCGCTATTGACTGCTCCACATATTCTCCCTGGTCAAAAACCATTTCAATCTTTACATCCGGATATTCCTTCAATATATTATTGATTTCTTTCTTTATAAGATTAACCACTTTTACGGTATTGGAATCTGTCTGCTTTTGAATTAAAATCCCTATACTGTTCTCACCGTTCATTCTGTTATATGTATCTATACTTTTATACCCTTCTTTAACCTCAGCTATATCCCTCAGATGCACAACTGCTCCTGTAGGAAGCGTAATTGGAATATTTCTGATTTGGTCAAGATTTTGAAATTCCCCTGTGCTTCTGACTAAAAGACTTTTATCTCCGTATTCCACTTTCCCTCCAGGCTGGTTAAGATTCTCCGATCTGAGAGCTCCGCTAATCTGACTGAAGGACAATCCATATCCTGATAATTTTTGAGAATCCAAATCCACTTTAATCTCTTTTGTCATACCACCGGTAACTGTAACAGATGCAACTCCATCAATACTTTCGATTTTTGCTTTTATCTTGTCCTCAACTAATCTTGTCAGCTCTGCTTCGTTTTCACTCCCGGAGACTCCAAGTACAGCTGCGGGAATCATGCTGGGATCCATCTTAATAATCATAGGAGTTTCTACTCCATCGGGCAGCATCCCCTTTATCATATCAACCTTTTCTCTCATCTGCAATGTAGCAAAGTTCATATCGGTACCCGTGTTGAATTCTGCAATAACAATAGATTGCCCTTCCGAAGACTGAGATTGTATTGTTTTAATATTATTTACCGTAGCAACCGCACTTTCTATGTTCTTTGTTATAATATTCTCAATTTCCTGAGGTCCGACCCCTGAATAGCTTGTTAAAACTATAGCTATGGGAAAATCCATCTCCGGCATTAAATCTATAGAAAGTCTTGAAAGGGATACCCCTCCCAGAACTAAAACCATCAGCACACACATTAAAACTGCTACAGGCCTTCTTATTGACACTTCATGTATTTTCATCAGAACACCATCCCTACTTCGTTATTACCGTAACTTTAGAGCCGTCTTGAATCAGCTCCTGTCCCTTAACAATAACAGCTTCTTTTTCCGAAAGCCCTTTTGATATAACAATATACTCATCATCAAAAATACCTGTTGTAACTTCTCTCTTTTCCGCAGTACCGCCCTTAAGGACATATACATGCTTCCTGCCACCCTCATCGATTACGGCGGAAATCGGAACTGCTATAACATCAACCGCTTTATCCAGCAGGAGTTTTACTTCGGCAAACATGCCTCCTTTAAGAGCTCCGGAACTATTATCAATCTTTATTCTTACCAGATAGCTTTGAGTTTTGGGATCTGTTGCAGGAGAAATATTTGTCACTTCCCCCTCAAACTTGTCATCACCTGCTGCTTTGATTATTACTTCAACCTTATCTCCAAGTTTTATTTTATTTATCATATCTTCAGTTGCATTTATATCAACAAGTACCGAGGATAAATCTATTACACTCATAGCTATACTTGTGCTGCCTGCAAGCTCACCAACCTCAATATATCTTGCAGCAATTACTCCATTTATGGGCGATTTCACTACCGTATTATCCAACTGGGATTTAACAAGCTCAAGAGCTGCTGCTGCCTGATTCACCTGTGCTTTAGCCGATGCAATGTTTTCAGGATTTGTTTTTGTTATCGTAATCTCATAGTTTGATTTTGCAGAATCATACTGCTGTTCCGCAAGCTTAAACCGTGACTCAGACTGTTCCAGTACTGCCTTAGATACGGCACCCGATTCAAATAATTGCTTCGTTCTCTCAAAGGCCAGCTTTGCATCATCATAGTTTATTTCAGCCGAATTCAGCGCTGCTTTAAGCTGCAGCTCCTGCAGCTCCGTTCCCCCTCCTGTTGCTTTAGTGAGCGCTGAATTTGCCATATCAAGCCCTGCCTGCGCCTGCTTCAACTGTAATTTTACATCCTTATCCTCCAAAGTAAATAAAACATCTCCGGCTTTAACACTTTGGCCAATATCAAAATAAATGTTATTTACCTTCCCCGGATATTTGGGAATTATATTTATTTCCTGAACCGGCTTAAGCTTTCCGTTCAAATTGGCAAATGCTCCTATGCTTTTTTTAGCTGCCTCTTCAATTCTTACTGCAACAGCTGTATCGGTATTTATATTTGCAGAGTTATCAGCTTTGTTTTTCACATATGTATAAATCAGCGAGCCAAGTAAAGTAACAACTACTAATCCTATAAGCAATTTTGTATATTTTCTTTTCACTAATTAACCCCCCATATTAAATCTACTGTTTTTTATCATCATGACTTACTAAAATATTTCTGGTAATTTTTTCAATTGTGCCGAAAAAATTGTTGATTTCTTCAGAATCAATATTTGCAAAAGCTCTTTCGTAGAGTCTGTTCTTATTCATCTCAATGGCCTCCAGCACCTTTATCCCCTCTTCAGTAAGCTTTAAATAAACGACTCTTCTGTCCTCCTCACTTCTGAATCTTGCTACCAATCCCGCATTGCACAACTTATCAACCAGACTTGTTACAGCACTTAAGGTAATTTCCAGATGATTTGCTATATCCGTTACAATACATTCCCCTTTGCACCGTATATATGCCAAAAGATAGACATGAGATTTGCTCAATTGAGGTTCAATACCCTTAATCAGCACAGCAATAAGCTTTTTATGTATATCCATCGCTATCTTCATCATTCTGTCGCATTTATCCTTTATGTCCACATTAATAAACCTCCTTAATTATTAAGTCACTTAACTATCAAACATTTTTATTATAATTCAGAAAAGTCCTGATTACAATATAGTTTTGTAAACCTTTGCAAATAACTATAATTTAAACTATAATAGTATTATTATTTTGG
>JAAYQK010000104.1 GCA_012519325.1 Gracilibacteraceae bacterium
ACTTATCAGTCCTATGACCCTTTCTCTGGTGCTTAATCTTTCCAGTGCATCTATGACCGTATCCAGAAGGCTGCTGTCCAATGTCCCAAAGCCCTCGTCAAGAAAAAAGAACTCAAGAGGACTCTCTCCTTTAAGCTGTATCTGAGAAGATAAAGCAAGGGCAAGGGCAAGGGAGGTCAGGAAGGTTTCTCCTCCCGACAGGGTTGTAACCAGCCTTCGCATGCCGCCGTTGGCATCGTCACGGATGACAAAACCGTTCTCTATATCCAACTCCAATCCGTATTTGTGCCTGGTCAAAATACCCAGGGTCTCAGAGGCCTCCCTGGCAATGTATCTTAACCGTTCCTCCGATATGTACTCGATGAAACTGTTACCTTTAAGCAGGTTCTTTATCAATTCAAGATGTTCCTTTTTTCTTGAGTACTCCTGCAGCTCCCTGTTCAGTAAAATCCATTTCTCATAATTGGACTTGATTGTTTCAAGTCTGTTTTTTGCGCTTTCGTGCTTTGCAATGCTGTTCTCCTTTTCTGCCTTAAGCTCCTCATACCTGCGGTTAATTTCATGCCATTGTTCTTCTGTTATACTCCTACCCGACAGTTTCTTTTCTACCAGCACCCTGTGCGCAGTTATACTGCTTTCTGCTTCTTCATATTCTTTTACGGCTTTTTCCTGCTTTTCAAGCTCATCCTTTGTCATAAAAGCCTTCTCAACTTCATCCGTATTAGCAAATCCTTTATCCGAAAGCTCTTTCTCCAGCCTAATTCCTTCATCCGACAGCTTCTTCCGGTACATCTCACTCTGCTTCTCCAGGACCTTCTTATCCTTGACAGACTTTTCATACCTTTCTCTTATTATATTGACGTATTGCCGTGCTTTTTGTTCTTCTCTTTCCAGAGCAGATATTTCTTCTTCTGTTTTGGATATCTCTTTATTAATATCATTATCCCCGATTAGGGCATATATTTCTTTTTCCTTCGCTTCCTTCTGATATTTGAAGCCTCTGCCCTCAGCCGTATTCTCGGAAAGCTTCTCCATATCAAGCTTCCTTGCTTCTTCCGCTTTTTCAATTTTCTTTCTCAGTTCAGAAATATTACGTTCAATTACTTGCAGCTCCTTATATGCTACATCTATCTCCCTGTCTTTCTCTTGCATCTTCCGAAGCTCATCTTTCATACTGCTTATTCCTGTGGCTTTCACAGCAGAATCATAAGCATTTTTCTTTTCGTCATATGCCTCCCCGGCTTCTATGAAAGCTTTCTGCAGCTCCTTCAGGTACTTTCTGTTGGCTTCAAGCCGGGAGAGCTTCCCGCTGCTTTCCACCTGATATTTATTATACTCTTCTTCTGCCTTCCTCTGCTTCTCCTCCAGATCCGCCAGCCTTTTCTCCCAATCCTCAATAGCCTTGAGTTTCTCATTCTTTTTTTCGTAAACTTTATTGAGGGCATCTTCTATCATGGGAACAGGCAATCCCCTGTAATCCTCAGGAAGCCTGTCTGACAATTCATCCTGCTCCTCCTGCCTGCTCCTTATATCCGACATCAGCACTTTCTTCTGCCTTTTCAGATTATTATGCTGCTCCTCTAGCTTTATGCTTTCATTTTCCAATGCCCTGAATTCCGTATCAAGCTTATTGATCATGGTTTGAAGCTCTTTTACTTCCTCTGCAGTTTCCCCATGTTCATTTCCCGGATAAACGGCAGGATGGGGATGCGTTGTAGCCCCGCATACGGGGCAAGGCTCATTGTCCTTAAGATTCTGGGCCAATAAGAAGGCAGTATATCCTTCCTGCTCCTTCTTTTTTTCTTCAAGGCGGAGCCTGTTTCTTTCCAGTTCCGAAAGCTTCTTCTCCTTTTCTTCGGACAGACTGTCAAGCTTTACAGTTATGGCCTCAATCTCCTTGTCATATTCAGACATCTTCAGCTTCAATTGCTCAAGATCCCTTTGTTTTAGCTTCAGTGTGTCAATAATCGATCTTATGCTGTAGTATATTGTTTCCTCCTTAAGTATGTCGTTCCTGTCCCACTTCTTGCTTCTTTTATGCTGTTCATAGGAAGCTTGCGCCGATTCCTTATCACTGAGCAGCTCAATTCCTGCTTTTCCTAATGCCTCAAGCTCCTGCTCCTGCCGGCGGGTAATATCCAAAAGCTCTTCAAACCTGGTCTTCTGCTTCTCCATTTCCTTTTGGAAACGCTCCAAATCTTCCTCAAGAGCAGCTCCCTTGGTTATCTTATCCCTGAAGCCTGCCTCAATCTTAAGAGCCTCAGTACGGGACTTCTTATCGGCCTCCTCTTTCAGAAGCTCTTCAAGGCTTTTCTTATGATTTGATATGGTATCATTCCAATAATCAACCTTCTTCTTCAGTATCACATGCTCGTCCCTGAGCTTCCTTAGCACCTCTTCCATTTCCTCCAGCTCGCCTTTTGTTTTAAGGGCCTTTTCAAGCTTGGTCCTATGCTCTACAAGAACAGGTATCCTGTCCTTCCTGGATGCAGTTGCTTTTTCAAACTCTTCCTGGCCCTGCTTAAGCTGCTCCTCCAATTGGTGAAGACCGGAGTCCAGCTTTTCCAGCTCTTCTTCCGTACTTTTCAACTCCTCCTCGGTTTTCTTACGCTCGATGATTCTGTCCATAAGGCTTTGAGCCGCTGCTGCTCTTTTGCAGCTGATCCTCATTAAATCTACAGCACCCTTCCTGGCAAGCAGTTCTTCCTGTTTGTCTACCGCTTCCCGAAGTTCCGCAGAAAGCTCCCAAATCTCTTTTGCATTGTCATGTTCAGCTTCTGAGGCCTTTAAAGCTTCAGCCGTACTTTTCTTGTATTCTTCCGCAATTTTTAAATTGGTTTCCGCATCCTTTAATGAAGCTTCCGAGATATCCCCCAGTACCGCTAATGCCCTCTCAACCCCCGAAAGCATAGTTCTTATTCTTCCCAGCCTCCTGTTGACTTTTTCCGTAAGCTCTCTCCCGTACTCTTCAAGGTAGAATATTCGTTCCAGCATTTTTGTCTTGTCACTCTTTTGAGATAGGAGGAACTCCTGAAATTTATTTTGAGGAAGCACTACGGAGCGTGTGAAGTCTTCAAACTGCAGGCCTATAAGTTCTACAACAGCCTCATTGACTTCTCCCGGCTTATCGGCAATAACCACATCCCCTGAGGGATTCAACTCTATCAGTCGCGCAACCTTTGATTCTATAGAGTTCTCCGAGCCCTTCCTTCTCCTGTACACTCTTTCAACCCTGTATGTCTTTCTCTCCTTTGATTTTACCAGATCAAAGGTAAATGATACCCTAACACTTGTAGAATGCATGTTTATTATGCCCTGAGTACCTCTGTTCGCTCTTTGGACATTTCCGTACAAAGCCAGGGTCAGAGCATCCAATATGGTTGACTTTCCGCTGCCGGTAGGCCCGAATATCCCAAAAAGGCCTGTCTCCCCAAGTCGGTCAAAATCTATAGACTGAAACTCCTTAAAGCTCTGCAGTCCCTCTAATTCAAGATACCTGGGCCTCATTTTCCTCACCTCCCGGCTGTATTTCGTTTATAACCTCAAGAAAGGTTTCCAGCATTTCTTCGGCTGCTTCCATACCGGTTTTGTATCTGTAATAGTCCTTGAACAGCTCCTCTATCTTTTTCCCTTCCCTGTTTTCAAAGCTTATTATGCTTTCCTTTTCATCGGTTATTACAGGTCTTATGTTAATAATCCCAGGGTTAAGCTCCCTGAGCAGCTTCTGCTCCTCCAGGGTAAGAGCCCTGTCGGTATATATCTCCAGGTCTATCCATGCATTCAAATCCTTTCCTTCCTCGCACCAGCCCAGTGCCTCCATTATTCCGTTCCTGGCTTTCCACTGCTTCAGAGGCTTTCCTGATTTCAGGTATACTTCCCTTATTTCAGACTCTCTTCCGGGTACTGCATCCACTATGTATACCACCTTGCTGTAGTCTGTCTCCGAAAAGCTGTATGCAAGGGGCGAACCGGAATAATATGTCGGTGACGGTGCGCTTTTTACCCTCTGGGGCCTGTGAAGATGCCCCAAGGCAATAAAATGCGCATTGTCAGGAAGCCGGCAAGGGTCTACGACCAAAGCACCTCCAAGCTGCCTTTCGGAGTCCGAAGTCCTTCCGTCCCTGAGATACAAATGGCTGACTATGAGGTTTACGGTATCCTCTCTGAAGTTCTTGCTCAAATTATGCAGCAGCTCACATATCTTTTCGGAATAGGCCTCCTGAAGCTTATCTTCACTGGAATCTGCCGATATGAGCTGTTCCAGCCTTGACTCGGAAGGATAAGGCAGTGCAATTATAACTGCACTGTGCTCTGAACTGCCGGGCTTTATCTCCAGCCATCCCGGGCCTGCCTGCAGTATGGAGCTGTTCTTAAATATTCCGGCATCACTTCCGGGATATCCCAACAGGACAATACCGTTTTTGTATGCCAGAGGGCTGGCTGCGCAGAGCCTGTCAGGGCTGTCGTGGTTTCCTGCTATTACGACAACAGCCCGCCTGCCTTTGGCATTCAGCCTGTCAACTGCATCATAAAACAGCTCCTCAGCAGCGGAAGATGGGTTATATGTATCAAAAATATCCCCGGCCACAAGCACCAAGTCTGCCGATTCACTTTCTGCAATTTCGCAGAGCTCATCTATGAACTGCTTTTGTTCTTCTATCCTGTTTATGTTATCGAGAGTCTTGCCTAAGTGCCAGTCTGAAGTGTGAAGTATGCGCATGGTGTCCCACCTCTCATCTAATTAATACCATTTATTTAATTCTATCAGATAATTGTAAAATAGGGAATCAAAGCTACTGTATAAAAGCAGAATAATGCAACATTTAGCTTGCAGTCATACTCACAGAGCAATAGGCTTGTATATAAAGGAAATGCAAATACCGACGTGGGGAAGATATCTTCGAGGAAACCTTCCACCCGACCTCGGAACGGGAATACCTCCAGGCAAAATAACCAGACGGACCCACAGAGATGGGACCCGCGCCAGTGATTTTGTTGGCTTTGGAAGGTGAGGAGAACATACTTCCCCTACAGTCGGAGTTCTTCACAAACGCATTATGTCCCATTCTTCTTCTATGTCGCATGCAAACGAAAAACCCGGCTTATTGCCGGGCAGTATAACCTATTTCAGTTTTCCCATTTCTTTCAGCGGCCATAACCTGAATACAGCCTTACCCATAAGGTATTCTTTCTCAATAAACCCAACTGACTTAACCCTGCTGTTCCCCCTGTTGTCGCCCATTACCATATACTTGCCTTCAGGGATGGTTGTCTTTCAAATCCAAAACCAGGTGTGGGAGATTGTGCAAAATCAGGCTCTAACAACTGTCCATCTATGTACACGCTGCTGTCTTTAATCTCAATTGTTTCACCCGGTAAGCCCGCTATTCTCTTTATAAGATTGTGATGCTCCAGCTTATCCTGTTTGCTGTCTATTACTACAATATCTCCTCTTTCAGGCTCTCCTACCAAATAGTTTATCCTTGATACAATTAGTATCTGCCCTTCATACAGCGTAGGCTCCATTGATACGCTCATTGCATAAGCTGTTCTGAATATGTATGTCCTGAAAATTACCGCAAGTACTATTGCAAAAACAATCGTTTTTATCCACGAGTATATCTATTTTTTCGTCTCTTCCTTAAACTTCAAAGTAATACACTCTTTCTTTCAGTCATCTAATACTTAGAGTATAATTTTCATTAGCAAAATAATTGGCAAAAATAAAGGAAGAGGCAAAATACCCCTTCCCATCATACAAATCAAATTCTGGAGAATTGCTCTAATTTATCTTACAATATTAACAGGCAGATTACAATAAAGCAATTAAAAATACGTCTCACATAGAAAATATAATTTCCTATACGGTAAAAAATAAAAGGGCTTTCACCCTTTTATTTATCTGCCTCTGCCGTCATTTCTGTAATTATTAACTTTCCATTGAGAATTGTCATTATTTTTACTCCTGTTGTTTATGTTATTCTTGTCGTTTCTGTCGTTCTTATCGTTCTTATCGTTCTTATCGTTCTTATTGTTCTTATCGTTCTTATCGTTCTTATCGTTCTTATCGTTCTTGCTGTTCTTGTCATTTCTATCATTCTTTTGGTCATTATTGTTGTTGCTTTTATTATTTTGACTTTTGCTATTCTTATCATTTCTGCTGTTTTTGTTGTCTTTGTCCTTATCTTCCTTGTCGTCCTTCTTGTCATCGACTTTTTCCCTATCATCATTTCTGTCTTTATGAGAATCTCTTTTATTCCTGTCGGTCATTTCCTGCTCCCTGCTGTCCTTCTTGTCTTTATCCCGGATATTTTGTTTGCGTTCTTCGCTATCGCCGTTATCTCTACTTCTGTCTTTGCCTTTTTCCTTTTCTGCCTTCTCAGCAGCCTTTTCAGCCGCTTTTTTTGCCTTTTCGGCCTCCTTTTCAGCTTCCTTTTCGGCCTTCCTCTTTTCATTTATAAGCTTTACGACTTCCTTAACGGGCATTTCTTTCAAATCTTCATCCTTAATCTCCGGCATTATCTTTTTCAGGTTGTCTCCAAGCACTTTTCTCCCCGGAGAAATTTTCTGGGAAACAGCAGTCTTATAATTCTCTACATTAGTCTTCTCAACCGTAATCTTGTTGGGTTTATCAATCTTGGACAACTCCTTGGCAGCAGCCTTTACAACCGCTTCTTCAAGCTTCTTCTCCTGCTTTGGATTCTTTGCGGAAACAACAACAACGATTTCTTCTTCCGGCTCTTCATCTATATAGCCCTTTTCGGAAGCAGTCTTTATAATCTCGGACAACGCCGTATCAATATCACTATTCTTCAAGCTTTTTGTATCTTTAATCAAATCAACAGCGTCTTCTGTCAGCGGGTTCACTGATATTACCCTTTCAAACCTGTTCAGGGACAGGGACAAACTGGGGTTAATATCTACGCTTACATAGCTGTATGGGGTGTAGTATGCATATACTCCTGTTGACAGGAATACGCATGCCAGGAAGCAGGCAGCCAATCCTGCCAGACGCTTGCTTATCGGATATATCTTGTTCTGCTTGAGCTCTATTTCATCTCCTACTGCAGCCGGCATCCGTCTCTTGACTTTAATAAAGTCTCCCTTATCGGTTATTACTATCATATGTTTTTTATCTATTTCAGCTATTATTGCCTTCACTTTTTCCACCCCCAGTCTATGAACTCCCTTATGCAATAATAATCTCCTGTCAATATTATTATCGCTGCTAATACATAATTTCGTGAGCGTTCTATAGTTTTTCGGGGTAGTTTTAGCCCTTCTTGAATATCCGCTATCGGAAGATATTTTTTTTCTTTTATTTTTGCCACAAGCTCAGGCCTGTCGACTATATATTTAACTATATCCAGATATGAACTCTTTGTGCCGCCTTGTTTCGGGGAGCTTTTTGCCACATCCGAAAAACTAAGTCCCCAGTTTTGAAGTTCTTCCTTCAGCTGCACAAGCTCCTGCTTCCTGAGCTGATTTATCTCCTCACGGTAATATTTATCCTGGGCTTCGGAAGCCGTTACAACGCATTCGAATACTTCTTCCCCGTCAGCCTCTTCCGTAGTATACTCACTGATATATATAACTGCCTGATGCTTCTTTTCCTTTCTGTAATAATCAATCAGCCTTTTCCGTATTACATTCCGGGCAAAGCTTAAAAAGTTTCCTTTTTCCTGGTCATAGTTGATTATAGCTTCGTCAAAAGCCATGAGCCCTATACTAAGCTCCTCATCATGACCGTAAGAAACATATCTGCCGGTAGCCTTTTCAACAGTAGCAGCTATAAAAGGCTTGTACTCTTCTATTAAGGCATTTCTTTCATTTCTATTAAGTTTTATATCCACTACTCTTTCATTTATAGATTTGTAAAACATAGCACACCTCGGAGCAGAACGCAGGCAAATCGTCCTTAAACGCGTCCCAGTCTAATTATAGCTTATAGGTCGATGCAGTTTAAGAAGCATAAACTGGCAATATGCTAGTATTCCAATACTTTTCCATTCCAAAACAGATATATGTATTTTGCCGATATTTCCTTCCCGGTTATCTGCCTCAAAGCCCGTGCATAATACTCGATCTGAGTCTTGTATTTTTCCTTAATGCTTTCCAACTCCCCTTCAGGAATATAATCCGTCTTGTAATCAACCAGCACCAGCTTTCCCTCTTCCTCGAACCAGCAGTCTATAATTCCCTGCAGTATGACAGTCTCATCTTCACAGCCGCTGTCTGCCGGACTTCCGAATATCTCACTGCATTCCACTTCCATTGTAAACGGCACTTCCCTGTAAAGCCGTCCGGCTTTTCTCATCCTTCTGCCCAGGTCCGAATTCATGAATTTGATTATCCCGTGAATGTTCACATTATCAGCCTGAGCCTCCGTCAAAAGCTCTGCCTCAATCATGGCTTCAAGCTGCCTTCTTATGCCGGTCTCCGATACTTCTCCTCCAAAATCCATATGCTGCAAAACAAAATGCATAAGAGAACCTTTTTCGGCAGCAGTCATTCCTGACGTTTCTTCCAAGAACCGCGGCCTCCTCCTTATGCTTGGAGACTGAATCCTGAATTCCTCTGACACTTCCGTACTAAAATACCTCTTCAGCTCCGTGACAGTAACCTTCACCGGCAGCTTCTCATAAGCAGAATATGGATATTTCCACTCCAGCCTGCTGATTATCTCATCATTTGCAGCAGCTTCTGATTCTGAGGCTGAAGGAGCAGCTTCATCATTTTCTTCAATGCTCGTTCCCGTCAATACCTCTTTCTTATTCCAATGCCTTATTTCCCATCCTTCTATTCCTTCAAGCCTTTCCGGCGGCTTCCCATCGTAATCTTTCATCAGAGCCATGCAAATCCAGTCCAGAAAGCTCCTTCCCCTTAATATATCGAACTCAGGCACTTTTTGTGAATTTACACTGCTGCCTCTCCATAGGCTGGTGCTTTTTTCTATATCCTTTACAGTACCTGTTATTATAAGCTTCTCTTTCGCTCTGGTAAAAGCCACATACAATATCCTCATTTCTTCCGAGAGGTTTTCCAGCTTTATCTTGTATTTTAAGGCTTGCTTGAATATTGTAGGATACCATATTCTCCTTTTGTGATCGATAAAATCAGGGCCTATCCCCAAATCATGGTGCAGTAATATACTCTTTGACACATCAGTAAGGTTAAAGCCCTTCCCTGTACCGCATAAAAATACTATCGGAAATTCCAGGCCTTTGCTTTTATGAATACTCATTATCCTTACCACATCGTCCTTTTCTCCCAGAACCTTTGCACTTCCAATATCCCCCTGGTTTTCTTTCAGCCTGTTGACAAAATTTATGAAATTGAAAAGTCCTTTAAAGCTTGACTCCTCGTATTGCCTTGCCTTATCAAAAAGCATCCTGAGATTAGCTTGTCGGGCTGTCCCTCCGGGCATTGCCCCAGCAAAGCTGTAATATCCCGTATCATTATACAAATACCATATCAGTTCATCTGTTGAGAGATAAAGAGATTTTTCCCTCCATCTGTCCAATCTTTCAATAAAGGCTGCTGTTTTCCGCCCAAGCTCCCCATCTGATGCAGCGGCTTTGACCATAGCCCCAAAGAAATCCGTCTCTCTGTCGAAAAGCCGGATATCTATAAGCTCCTCAGGATCAAATCCTCCGATAGGCGACCTTAATACCGCCAGCAGCGGAATATCCTGAAGAGGATTATCAATTATTTGCAGCAGCGAAAGTATCGTAGATATTTCAACAGTCCTGAAATACCCCGTACCTGCATCCGCAAATATAGGTATACCCTGAAGGCTCAATTCCTCAGCAAACACATCAGCCCAATTTTTTGTCGTTCTCATCAGTATTACTATGTCCCTGTATCGTACCGGCCTGTACTTTTTAGTATCCTTGTCAACCACCATAAACCCGACTGAATCCGATACAAGCTCTTTTATTCTTTTTGCCGCTACTCTTGCTTCACACTGAACGGCATCAGTTTCTTCAGTCTCAATTTCACTGCTGTCTATTATATGAAGCTCTACGGGCCCTCCAAAGCCTGCTCCGGATGTTTCCGGCTCCTCATACGCCGCACCCGCATAAAACTTTTCATCCTCGGTATATTCTATGTCCCCCAGGCTTTCTGACATAATCCGGCTGAAAATATGGTTCACTGCATTTATAATGTCCTTCCTGCTTCTGAAATTTTTATTCAACAATATCTTCCTATACTTAGACTGTGAATCTTCGGAATAAGTTCTGAGTTTTTTTATAAAAAGCTCGGGTTTTGCCTGCCTGAATCGATAGATGCTCTGTTTTACGTCACCTACCATGAATATATTGGGCTCTCCCTGCTCCCCCCTTGAAACTATATTCAATATTACTTCCTGAGTCAGATTGCTGTCCTGGTATTCGTCAATATAAATTTCCTGGAAAAGCTCCCTTAGATCAAGGGCTGCCTGAGTAGGCAGCATCCTGTCTTCGACACGGCTTGTCAGCACCTTCAGGCAGTAATGCTCCAAATCATTAAAATCTATTACATTTTTCTGCTTTTTCTTATCCCGGTACTTTTCGGCAAATTCCAGAACGAGGCTTCCAAGGCTTTTCATAGTAGGATAAAGCTGCCTTAAATCAGAGGCCAGCTCCCCTGAGCTTCCGCATATCAGATCCTTTTTGATCCGGTTCAGGCTGCTCTTGACATTATCTCTGATGCCCTTGACCTCCTCACGAGCGGCAGGATCTGCTTCCTTTCCGCATCTGGGCATGCGTGAAAACTCAAGATTATCAAACTCATTATAAAGGGCATCCCAGCTCCCCCGGCCTTCACAGGCCGACTCCATGGCCTTTATCCTCAAAATGTCCTCCCGAAGGACACCGATATACGGAGACAACCCTTCTTCCCTCTCTGCCGTTTGAAGTGCACCTTCCAGGATACATTGAAGCCCCAACAGCTCCATTGAAATGCTCTTCATCAAAACTCCCGCCCATTTTGTATCTCCGAAGTCCATACCCTCAGCCCCATTGAAAGCCTCTACCGCTTCCCTCAGCCAAACTTCCGGCCATGGATGGCTTTGCACAAAATCATAAACGGTCAGAACCAGGTCCATCAGCTTGCTGTCGTCTTTACTCCCCCCGTAACATTCCACCAAGCCTAAAAAGTCTTCGGTACAGTTCTCAGGCTCATATTTTGATTCTATAAGCTCCTCCAGCGCCTCCAGCCTTAATAGCAGTGCTTCCGTATCATCTGCTATTCTGAAGGCCGGGTCCAGATCTGTTGCATGAAAATTATTTCTTATTACATCAAGGCAGAAGGAATGAATAGTGGTAATACTGGCTTTCCCCAAAAGAGTAAGCTGCCTTCGGAGATTCTTCTTAACCTCAAGGTTTCCGTCATTCTCTGCTTCCTCCAATATACGGCTCAGGGCAGTACCTATCCTCTCCCTCATTTCAGCCGCAGCAGCATTGGTAAAAGTAACAACAAGCAGCCTGTCAATATCCACGGGGTTCTCAGGGTTTGTAATCTTTTTTACTATCCTTTCAACCAGCACCGCCGTCTTACCGGCTCCTGCAGCAGCAGCTACCAGTAAATTGCAGTGTCCCTCAGAAATTGCCCTGGCTTGTTCATCAGTCCAGTTCATTTGCCTTCCATTAACTCCCATACCTCTTCATCCTTCCTATCCTGAAGATTCCTGTAACCATATCCGGAAATACGGGTATCAAACTGGCATATGGACATATACCCGCAGTAAGTACAAGCAGTAATTCCTTTTCTCCTATACGGACTAATGGATATGTTTCCTTTGAGTATTTCCTCTCCAAGCCTTCGCAGCAGCCTCCTCACATGGCCCTTGATTATCTCGAACTGCTCAGCCGTTGCTGCGGAAGATCTTCCCAGAACGTCTCCCTTGTTTATCCTGGCAGGTATTATAAGGGAATCTCCATCAATACCCGTATCCATTTCTTTTATGAGTTTTACGTCTGCAAGCAGAAGGCCTTTCATCTTAAGCTCCTTCATTATTGCCTCCTCAATTTCCTCTTCTGTTGCTTCTCTGCTCCCCTGAATAATCGGATCATCCAGTTTGAAGTATAACACCCCCGCAGGAAGCACAGGCTTTCCGTATGCAGTCTCCAGGCTTCCGCCCACTGCATCCAGATAGGTTATGAGCTGAAGCTGAAGGCCGTAATATACATCTTCAAGCTTGAAATTCCTGCTTCCCGACTTATAGTCCACTATCCTGAAGTATTTGCCCTCTTCTGTATCCAGACAGTCTAATCTGTCAATCCTTCCCGATAAGACCATTTTTTCTCCCGAAGGCAGCTCCAGTATTATTGGCGGAAGCTTTTCCCCATCTCCGAAGCCCAGTTCATAACCGACAGGTTCAAAGGCGCTTCTCTTTATATGCTCCGCTATGAGCCAGACTGCTCTTGTCAGCACCCTTTTCAGCCTGTTTGCCAGGTATTTGTACCTGCTGGTGCTCAAGAATACCTTGCCGGCTGCATCCTGTAAAAGTTCATCCACAATAAGTGAAATCTCATCAGCGCACCATTCCCTGTCAAGGTTTCGCCAGCCGATACCCCCTTCACTCACTTTCCTTGAAAACATATCTATAACTCTATGCATAAAAGAACCCATATCCGGGGCATTCATTTTCATTATTTTCCTTTCCCTTGCCTTAAGCCCGTATTCCACATAATATGAAAAGGGGCAGGAAAAATATCTTTCAAGCCTCGACACGCTGGTATGTATAGTACTGCCATACATCTTCCTTATCCGCTCCTGTCCGATATTTCCGGCTTGATTGGTGAAGCTTAGGCCTTCTGCCACCCGTAAGTACTTTTCCTTCCAATCATCCTCCCCCTTATACCATTCGGCAACGCTTTCCCATAAGGGATCCACGTACCTTCCTTCATGCTTCTGCCTTATAGCAGACACCAGCTCATTAAAAGTGGGTATCGGAGCGGACACGCTCATTTCTGCGGTACTTCCCGGAATATCCCTGAGGATGCCGCTTTCAAAGCTGATTCCCGGGAACATCCTCCTGAGCCTGCCGATTATAACAGAAGGCCGCTGAGCCCTGCCGTCCCTGTCGGCTGCACACCAGCTCAATCTCAGGTAATCTGAGGCGGCTGTCAATGCGGTATATATGAGATGCTGCTGCTCAAAGGTCCTTCCCCGGGTATCAGGTGCCAATTCCATTCCCATATTCCTCAGGACTTCTCTGTCCCTGTCGGATAAAATGCCTTCCTGCTTGAAGGGCATCGGAAATATGCCGTCATTGGCGCCTAATACATATATAGCTTTCACATCATGGCTTTTTGATCGCTCAAGGCTTCCCACAAGAACTTGCTCAAGAGCAGGGGGTATCAAACCGATGTTGTATTCTCCGAAGCCAACCGAGAGAATCGTCAGGAATGTATCTACATTGACTGCTTCATCCCCCATTGCTTCAACTATCTGATCCAAAAGCTCAAGAAGAATGTTCCATACCTGACTGTATTCGTCTGCCCGATCCAGTTCCCCGTCATTGGTAAAGCGTTCTACAAGCCTTTCAAGCTTTTCAGGTACCTCCAGCTCACACAGGAAGTCAAAAAGGGCCGTACAAATTTCCCTGCCTGTATTCTTGCCTTTAATTCTCCCGTATAATCTTATCAGTGGTTCTGCTGCCTGCCTTCTTGCTTCATTGATACTTATGTCTTCCCAATCTTTCATCCAGCTGCTTCCGTTAATGTGATTTGCCAGCACGTAGTTCTCCAGAAGATCCAGTTCATTCCTATCGATCCCCGTGAGGCCAGTTTTCAGGTACCTGAAAACTGCTTCAAAGGACCAGTTTCCGGCGAAAATATCCAGGGCTGAAAGTACAAGAAGCACTAAAGGATGCCCTGTTATATCCT
Organism: Gracilibacteraceae bacterium; assembly: GCA_012519325.1. Classification (GTDB taxonomy): domain Bacteria; phylum Bacillota; class Clostridia; order Lutisporales; family Lutisporaceae; genus BRH-c25. The sequence continues at coordinate 13,875 of JAAYQK010000104.1, forward strand.
TTTTTCTGTCTATAAAGCAAGGTATTCCATACTCTCCGAACACCACTCTTATTACTTTTTCATATTGAGACAGATCCCCGGTTATTACCGCAATATCCCTGTACCGGAGGCCTTCTTCCCTGCATTTTTTCAATATGTCCCTTGCCGTACTTTCCACTTCTGCGAAAATATTGGAAGCTTCATACAGTTTCAAATGCTTCGTACTTTCCTTATATGATCCGTGAAGGTATGTAAAAAGGTTGGATTCAAGAAATGCCAGCTCATTATTGTATTTGAACCTGCTGTCCTTAAGGTGTACAGGGGGATCCACCCTTACTCCTGAGTCCTTAGCCAGTCTTATGAGCTTTGCTGCCGCAGCCTTTGGCGGAAGAAAAGCGTCCGTATCCTCCGGTGAATAATCCTCCGAAAGGCAGTCGGTGCACAGGGAGATATTTACCCTGACGGCTTTTGACATAAGCTTTTCAATTACAGCATATTCCTGGGGAGTAAAGCCGGAGAATTCATCCAGCCATATTTCCGAAGACTCGAAAAGCTCGCACTGCGGAAGCTTCCGAGCCAATAAATCAAGGTCGTCATCAGTGTCGATATATTTATCATGCAGTCTCTTTTCAAATTCTTCATATATGAGCCCGATATCATGCAGCTTATCTGAAAGCTGCCGGCTGATGGAAGCAGTATCAAAACTAGCAAGGGCATCAGGAGAAATATTGTACCTCTTCAATTCGCTTATGGTGCCGCATAGGGTATTTACAAATCCATGCTTCCCGGCCACCCTGGCAAACACCCTCAAATCGTCCTTCAACCTTTCCATAATTGTATAAACCAATATGCTTTTCCCTGCAGGGTTAATGTGCCTCCTTACCAGGCCCCCCACCTCTTCCATTACCCTGTAGGATAACCTCCTGAAGCTCAATACTTCCACTCCGTTGATGCCGCTTGCTCCAAGAGCTTTTATCAGTCTTTTCTCCGCCTGGAAGGAGAACTGCTCCGGAACGATAATGATATGCCTGATATTGTTTCCCTGCTCCAGGCTCGCTTTTATCTCATTGAGGCAGTATGTACTTTTACCGCTTCCTGCCCGTCCGTATATAATCCTCAGGCTCATTAGGGTTCTCCCCCTCTACATAAATATATTTATATTATACATCATGCAGTCTCTAGTCTCTACCCGTACCTACTATCTTTATTAGGCTCATCTGACTTCGGTTCAAAAACCTTATGGGCAGCTTGCTGGTGCCTACCCCGCTGTCTATGTAGAGAATACTTCCATTATTTAGTTTGTATATCCCCTTGTCATACTTTGGAAACAATCCTTCCACCGGTGAAATTATAGCCCCTATAAGGGGAAGTCTCACCTGTCCTCCATGGGTATGCCCGCTGATTATCAGATCGGGGGAATGTCCCCTCAGCCTGTCTCTTATTTTTGGGGAATGAGAAATCAAAATTATATAATTTTTATTGTCCGCACTCTTCATTGCCTTTTCAATATTGTCCTGACCTCTATAGGAGTCATCTACACCGCAAATATTAATATCTGTTCCTCTTATAGCAAAGTTGAAGCCTTTATTATTTGATATTTTTACACCTAATTCCTTAAGCTTTCTTAGCAGTTCCGTCTTTTTATCATTATTCCATTCATGGTTGCCTGATACGAAAAAGATATCGGAGCATATTGAATACAACTTCTTGATTAATATATGTATATTGTCAAAATCCTTCGTGGTTTCATCCACTAAGTCTCCGGTTATAAAGACAGCATCAGGCTTTATTTTATCCGCTTTACTTACCATCTTGTTTACTAATTCTACAGAGCTGCTACCATGAAAATCGCTTATCTGCAGAAACACTATTTCTTTTCCCTTTTCAATTTTTTCTGTATCTATATTGACTTCCCTTATAATAGGAAAATTAACTTCAAAAATCATATCAGCAATAATAACTAAAACTGCAATCGCCGTTAGATAAAACATCTTATCGAACAAATTACTTCACTCCTTTAAGCTTATTGCCGGCAGCCGGTGATCGGCAGAAGACTTGGAAACCTCTGCAGAAATTTTCCTTATTATCATTATATTCCATTATTATACCTTTTTTATCCACATGGGTGAAGTAAAGCAATAAGAAGAAGCTGTTGCATAACAGAAGAAA
>JAAYQK010000105.1 GCA_012519325.1 Gracilibacteraceae bacterium
AAGCAAAAATATAACGGGATGAAAAGATGTTCTCCAACGGGCGGTGAGCATGCCTCCCGCCTCATTGAAATCTTATTACATGCTAAAAGTATTTGGAGAGTGTGGATATGGACAAAAATGACCTGAAAGACATAATAATCTCCGATGAAGAAGAAAGGGAGGAACAGATTCACGAGCTTATAAGGGGAAAAAGGTCCTTGGATATCAATAAGGAACTGAGCAAGACGCTGACCTTCGGAGAAAGGATGGCTGACAAAATAGCCAGGTTTGCCGGAAGCTGGTCTTTTTTATTCTTTTTTACTATCGTGATAATTGCATGGGCAGTATTGAATTCTAAGCTGTTGTTTGATGACCCCATAGACCCGTTTCCATATGTGTTTTTGAATCTGATACTTGGCTGCCTGGCGTCGATACAGGCACCCATTATAATGATGAGCCAGAACAGAGAAGCCCAGAAAGACAGGCTTCATTCGGAAAACGAGTACCTAATAAACCTGAAATCCGAAATAATACTTGAGGATCTGCACCATAAAACGGATCAAATAATAAGAGAGCAGGCCCTATTGAAAAAAGAGCTTGAAGATATTAAGATGAAAATGGAAAAGGCCAGTCCAAATATACAATTGAGGAGAGGAATCAATGGCAAAAGCGATACCGGTGGAAAAGAACCGGAATTATACAGTTGATATAACCGGGCTTACCAGTGAAGGACTTGGAGTAGCAAGAATAGAAGGGTTTACAGTATTTGTGGAAGGCGCACTGGCCGCGGAACGGGCAGAGATAAAAATAGTAAAGGTGCTGAAAAGTTATGCCTTCGGTAAGCTGCTGAGAATATTGAAGGCTGCGGACTGCAGAATTGAGCCTTCCTGTGGAGTCGTGAAAAGATGCGGGGGCTGCCAGCTGCAGCATATGAGCTATGAAGCACAGCTTAAGTACAAAACCCTCCTGGTGAGGGATGCTGTTGAACGGATCGGAGGGCTTAAGGGTGCTGTTGTTCACGATGCAATAGGAATGAAGGACCCGTGGCGCTACAGGAACAAGGCACAATTCACCGTAGGAATGGACAAGGATGTAGTGATAGGGTTTTATGCAAACAGGAGCCATGAAATAATAAACACCTCCCAATGCCAGATTCAGGATGCGGTAAATGATAATGTCATTCAGAGCGTCAGAGAGTTTATTAAGAAATATGATATCAGCGTGTATGATGAAAAAACAGGGAAAGGGCTTATAAGGCATATAGTGACCAGGAAAGGCTTCAGGACCGGTGAAGTAATGGTATGTATAGTAATAAACGGAGACTCACTTCCCTGCGGCAAAGCTCTGGTCGAAATGCTGAAATCAAGGATTGACGGGCTGAAAAGCGTGGTACTGAATATCAATAAAGCTAAAACAAATGTAATATTAGGCAGCAGGAATATTGTGATATTCGGCGAAGAGGCAATATATGACTATATTGGGGAGTATAAATTCAGGATATCCCCCCTTTCTTTTTTCCAGGTAAATCCTGTACAGACAGAGATATTGTACGGCAAGGCAATGGAATATGCAGATTTAAAAGGTAATGAAACGGTGTTTGATGCATACTGCGGCATAGGTACAATATCACTGTTCTTAAGCAAGAAGGCTAAAAAAGTCTACGGAATTGAAATTGTACCTGAAGCAATTAATAATGCTAAAGAAAATGCAAAGCTTAACGGAGTGGATAATGTTGAGTTCCTTGTTGGCGAATCAGAGACAGTAATTCCCGAATTGTACGGGAAGGGCATTAAGGCAGATGCAATAGTAGTAGACCCTCCGAGAAAGGGCTGCGACGAAAAGCTACTTGAGGTAATTGCGGAAATGGGTCCGGAAAAGGTTGTTTATGTATCCTGCAATCCCGCAACCCTGGCCAGGGATCTGAAGTATCTGTCGGAAAGAGGATATGGGGTCAGGGAGATTCAACCTGTGGACATGTTCCCTCATACGGGGCATGTTGAGAGTTGCGTATTGATAACAAGGGATGAAAAGTAGTATGGCTG
>JAAYQK010000007.1 GCA_012519325.1 Gracilibacteraceae bacterium
AAGAAAGCTTTTTTCCATTCGCCTGTCACTGGATCTGCGTCCTTTTACCAAATCACCAAATCTCTGCACTAATACTCCCCCGCCCAACATATTGCTAAGTCTTGCAATTGATTCACCATATTCATTGCTGTTCTTAAAAGGCTCTGTAAATCTATTGGAAACCAGCAGTGCAAAATTCGTATTTTCAGTGTGATATTTGGGATTTGAATAACTGTGCCCGTTTACTGTTACAATCCCATTTGTATTCTCAGTGACTACTTTTCCATGGGGGTTCATGCAGAAAGTCCTTACCAAGTCATTATATTTCTCTGTCCTATATACGATCTTACTCTCATAAACCTGGCTGGTTATATGTTCAAATATTGAAGCCGGAAGCTCAACCCGTACACCAATGTCCACTCTGTTGCTTTCCGTCTTTATTCCCAGCTTTTCACAAATCTTTGAAATCCATTTTGAACCGGAACGTCCGGCAGCCAGAATCAAATGACTGCATTGGTATTCTCCTTTTTCCGCTTTTACGTAGAAGGTATCTCCCAGTTTTTCAATATCCGATACTTCATTATTAAATATTATTTCTACCTTATCCTTCAGGTACTCATACAGATTTTTCATTATTACCAGGTTTTTGTCCGTTCCCATATGCCGTACCTTGGCATCCAGCAAATGAAGATCGTGTCGCAATGCCTGCGTTCTCAAGTTACTGTTCTCTGTGGAATAAAGTATGGCATCTGCTCCGCCCATTTTGCAATTGACTTCATCCACATAATACATAAGATCAAGAGCTTCTTTTCTGCCTATATATTTATAAAGCTCTCCGCCAAAATTGTTTGTAATGTTGTATTTTCCATCAGACATTCCCCCCGCACCGCCGAACCCATTCATAATATTGCAGGTGGGACAGTTAATACATGATTTTATTTTATTATCATTTATTGGACATGCTCTTTTGCTAAGCTCATTTCCTTTTTCCAGCATAGCAACCTTAATACCGGCATCATATTGCATAAGCTCATAAGCCGCAAATATGCCGCTTGGCCCTGCACCAACTATTATGACATCATATTTCATTAGGGCACCGACCTCCATCTTTCAAAGCAAATTAAAAAAGTATTTTTATCCAAATTTCATCCTAACAGAATATACTTTCCAAGTCAATATAACGAGGCATGAATATGTCCTCGGATATGCGGCTTGTTCTATCCTCATCCTTGCTGAAACGCTCCGGTAGGTTTTTTGCAAATATTACGGTTTTGTATATAATGCCTGACACGAGACATATAAATTATTATATGGATTCTAAAAATAATTATGGTACTGCATCTTACATCTTCATAGCATTTTTGGCATACCTTCGCTTTCAAATCTGGAGATATCGAAAGGAAATCAATTTTCTGAAAATTCTGATTCACATTATCCACATTATCCACAGAGATATGCACATATGTTCGTGTAACTGCACAATCCCTCTTGTACCAACATATATAATCCTTTTTATAATTATTCCTTATGATTTATGTTAACTCATGATTTTATTATGCACAGTATCCACAATTTATCCACAGGCAAAAGCCTTGCTTGTTATTAAAAACAAAGAGCTTTCTACAAAATACTGCGAAAGCCCCCATAAAGCAGCAAATATTTTCGTCTTGTTACAATTATGTAAATTAATTTGCTGATATGTGCTTTTCTTTGTTTACAAATTTTGTAAACTGCCCAAGCCAAACCAGTTCAATAGTACCGGTAGGGCCATTCCTCTGTTTGGCTATATTAACTTCTCCTATATTTTTTTTCTCTGTATCGGGGTAATAGTATTCATCTCTGTATAAGAACATAACAACATCCGCATCCTGCTCTATAGCACCTGACTCCCTTAAATCGGAGAGAACCGGTCTGTGATCCGCTCTCATTTCCGGTGCACGGGAGAGCTGGGATAATGCGACAACCGGAACATCAATCTCTCTCGCCAAAGCCTTCAGTGACCTTGATATCTCAGATATCTCCTGCTGTCTGCTTTCGGCACTGCCTCTTCCCTGCATAAGCTGCAAATAGTCTATAACAATAAGCCCAAGATCATGTTCCAGCTTGAGCCTCCTGCTTTTTGCCCTTATTTCGGTTATGGAAATAGAGGGTGTATCATCAATATAGATAGGCGCTTCTGATAGAGGGCCCATTGTCCTTGCCAGCTTTACCCATTCATCCTCATTAATATCACCTATCCTTAAGCGGTGAGCATCAATAAGAGCTTCTGAACACAACAGTCTCTGGGTTAGCTGTTCCTTGGACATCTCCAGGCTGAATATTGCAGTCGTGATTTTTTCCCTTACAGCGGCGTGCTGTACTATATTCATCATAAAAGAGGATTTCCCCATTGAAGGCCTTGCGGCAATCAGAATCAGATCAGATTTCTGCAAGCCCGAAAGCTTGTTGTCCAGATCATGGAAGCCTGTAGGAACTCCTGTAATTTTCCCTTTGTTAAGGTACAATTGCTCTATTCTGTCAAAGTTTGCATTAAGTATGTTTTTTAAATGGACAAAACCTTGAGTAGACCTGTTCAGCGATATATTGAATATTCCTTTTTCAGCACTATCTATGATCTCCCCTACATCCTCCGAAGCCTGATAACTTTTCTGGATTATTTCATTGGATGATTTTATAAGCTTCCTCAGCAGTGACTTTTCTTCTACAATTTTGGCATAATATCTTACATTATGTGTCGTTGGAACCGCATCCATAAGATTGGTCAAAAAAGTAATTCCCCCGACGGCTTCTAATGTGTTCCTGGTCTTTAGCTTTTCAGTGAGTGTAATAAGATCTACCGGCTCGCCTTTGTTATAAATATCCACAATTGCATCAAATATTTCCTTATGTGCTTCCCTGTAAAAGTCTTCTCCGGAAATAAACTCTGTAGCAGCGGATATAGCTTCCTTGTCAAGGAGCATGGCTCCCAAAACAGATTGTTCTGCTTCTATGTTGTTGGGCGGTATTCTCTGTATCATTTCACTCATTTCATCCACTCCTCGGAATTTACTGTTCCTCAAACATAAAACTAATCACTTCTTGAATATTGCCTACAGCGATTATATTTATTCCATCCAGGCCATTTGCCTCTTCCTTGTTTTCTTCAGGAATTATTACATTCTTAAAGCCTGCCCTTTTGGCTCCCGAGATTTTCTCTACAACACCGCCGACGGCTTTGATACGCCCTCTTATGGATATTTCCCCTGTAATACAGGTATCCTGCCTTGCAGGCCGTTCCATTATTACAGAGTATAAAAGGCAGGTTATTGCTGCTCCGGCTGAAGGTCCGTCAACCTTTGCGCCCCCTACGCAATTAACATGAATATCATATTTCCTGATATCTTTATCGGTTATTTTCCTTATAACAGACAGAGCGTTGAACAGAGAATCCTTCATCATACTGCCTGCTGTCTCATTGAACCTTACAGTCCCTGCTTCGTCTTCCCTGGCAAAGCACACTGCTTCCAACTCAATTACATTACCCAAAAAGCCATTCACTCCAAGACCATTGATCCGTCCTATTTCTCTCATGCTTTCGGCTTTTTTCTTGTTCAATGGCACGTATCTGCCTTTTCTGATTACTTCTTTTATGCAATCAATGGATATTTCAACATTCTTGTTTTCTATATCATTTATCATGCTGCTGTAGCAGTCAGCCAGTATATTGACCGCCTTCCTGGCTTCGTATGTATAGCTGCTGATTAATTCTTCTCCCTCTGTGCTTATTTTTGCGCCAAGCTTATCAGCCGCATTCAATACTATTTTTGCAATATCAGAACTGCTTAAAGGATTGAAAAACACCTCCGCACATCGGGATCGAAGAGCCGGATTTAACTCTTCCGGCGGCCTTGTGGTTGCTCCGATAAGTATGAAGTCGGCCGGAGCGCCTTCCTCAAACAGAAGCTTTATATAACGAGGTATATTCTCGTTATTTACATCATAATATGAAGAATCAAACTTTACCTTCTTATCCTCAAGCACCTTGAGCAGCTTATTCTGGAACATCACATCCAGCTCACCGATTTCATCAATAAATAGAATTCCTCCGTGAGCTTCTGTAACCAGGCCCGGCTTGGGCTCAGGGACCCCCATTTCTGCAAGCTCTTTATTAGCCCCTTGAAAAATAGGATCATGAACCGAACCCAAAAGTGGGTTTATAGATTCCTTAGGATCCCATCTAAGTGTAGTTGCATCTACCTCCACAAATTTGGCATTTCTGCCGAAGGGAGTATGTTTCCGGCCTTTTGCGATTTCAAGGGCAAGGCGGGCTGCGGTTGTCTTACCTACCCCCGGAGGCCCGTACAATATAACATGCTGAGGAAAAGGTGAAGCTATCTTGGATATCAAAGCCGAAACGGAATCCTGCTGTCCAATTATTTCCTCTAGTTTTTGCGGGCGCATTACATCCATTATTGATTTTGTAAGCTTTACTTTTTTCATTAGCTCCAAATCCGCATATTTTTTCAAAGTGGAAGCATTTTCAAGGCCTGTATGCTTTTTGATAACCTGCAGCTTCATTTCATTCAAGTACTCTTTTTCTTTTATCTCCATGCGCCTTAAAACTTCTCTTTTTATGCTTTCTTCTATATATCTTTTTGCTGCCGCATCAGAAAGCTTGTCCTTGATATCTTCAATTAATGAATCAAGCTTGTCCTCTGTTATTTTTTGGGTTTTCGTTTTGCCAGATACTATTTCGTGTATTATATAAATCTTTTCTTTATTATCCGTAACATTATCAAGTTTTCTGGTCTTATCACTAGAATACAGTTTTTTTGTAAAATCAACAAGTACATCAATTGATACATCTTTGCTGCGTATGCTGCTTCGGTTATGACTCACCAATTATACCCCTCTTCCTATTCATCAACTACCTTCACATTTATTTCGGCTGAAATTTCAGGATATACTTTGATTTCAACCGGATATGTTCCCAATGCCTTAATAACATCATGAAGCACTACCTTCTTCTTATCTATCTCTATCTTAAGCTGTGCTTTTACAGCATCAGCCACATCTTTGCTTGTTATGGAGCCGAATAGCTTACCGTTCTCCCCTGCTTTTACCTTAAAGCTTATTTCCGACTTGTTAAGTTTGTCTGCAAGCTCCCTTGCTGCCTGCTTCTCTTTATCTTTCTTTCTTATTTCAGATTTTTTTTTCTGCTCCAGTTCTTTAATCTTGCCTGGTGTAGCCTCTGCTGCAAGCTTCCTCGGGAAAAGATAGTTTCTGGCGTAGCCATCACTGACATTAACCAATTGTTCCTTCTTTCCTAAGCCCTTGACATCCTGTAAAAGTACAACCTTCATTTATTTTTCACCTTCCTTAAGATATTCTTCTATCGCTTTTTTCAACAAGTCCATGGCTTTTTTCATAGTAAGCCCTGAAAGCTGGGCACCGGCCACAGTGAGATGCCCCCCTCCCCCAAGTTTTTCCAGCACTACTTGCACATTAATGTCCCCAAGAGACCTACCGCTTATGAAAATATCACCATCAATGCATGAAAGTACAAAGGAAGCAGTTATGCCTTTGATGTTTAACAGCTCATCGGCAGCTTGAGCTGCAACCAACGCAGGATTCTTTGCATTGGCCGGCATAGTTGAGATTGCAATGTTACTCTTGAACATCTGTGCTCCTTTGACTACATCAGCCCGGGCCAGGAAAGTCGCCATATCATCTTGAAAAAGTTGTTTTGTAAGGGTAGTATCCGCTCCCATTCGTCTAAGATAGGATGCAGCCTCAAAGGTTCTGACTCCGGTTTGGAAAGAGAAATTCTTGGTATCTATGAATATCCCTGCAAGCAGGGCTTCTGCTTCTATTTGCTTTATTTTCGGTTTTTCGAACATGTATTGCAGCAGCTCGGTTACAAGTTCACTGGTAGAAGATGCATATGGCTCTATATACGTAATAACCGCATTTTCAATAAATTCGGTGCCTCTTCTGTGATGATCTATTATTGCTATTTTCTCAGCTTTTTCTACAAGCTGTTTTTGTACTGTAAATGCCGGCCTGTGTACATCTACAACCACCAACAGGGTATTTGCTCCGCATATTTGAAGAGCTTCCTGAGGGTTGACAAATACATCAGCATATTCCTCATCCTCCTGCAGTTCTGTCCATAAGTTTTTTATACCTGCATTTACACCGTTAAGAACTATTTTTACTTCTTTGTTCAGACCTTTGCAGCATCTATATATGCCTAATGCGGAACCCATACAGTCAAGGTCTGGCATCTCATGACCCATAATAAGCACATCATCAGACTGTTCAATAAGCTGTTTTAATGCATAGGCTATAACCCTTGCCTTTACCCTTGTCCTTTTTTCTACGGCCTTTGTCTTACCACCATAAAAAGAAAGCTTCTCATTATCCTTAACAACCGCTTGGTCTCCTCCCCTGCCCAGAGCGATATCCATGGCACTGGTACAGAATTTTTGCAGCTCCGCATGATTTTTCCCGTTAACTCCTACTCCTATGCTTAAGGTTATAGGTATTTTATTGCCTGAATTAATTTCCCTGATGCTGTCAAGGATATCAAACCGTTTTTCCTCGATGGCAGTAAGCTGCTTATGACTGAAATAAAGCATGTATTCACCATTGGAATACTTCTGAATGGATGCATTGTTAAGTGCAGCCCAAGCGTTGATCCTTCGGTCAACTTCCGCCACAAGAGCCGGCCTTAATGCTTCATCAGCCTCTTTAAGCACCTCTTCAATGTTATCCATCAGAAGGATGGCTGCTACTGATTTCTCGTCATTGTATTTGTTCCTGAGACTGATAAAATCTGTCTTATCCACAAAATACATGATAATTAAGTTTTTTTCTTCGGCACTTTCATTAATATTAATCAAATTACAGTATATATCATAGTACCTGTCTTTGATGTTGATATTCCTGAATATTTCATTTCCACTTTTCAGTATCCTGCCAATATCTACACCGCTTAAACAATAAGACAGCTTCTTGTCTAGGATATATTCCCCCTGAAAAATATTCGAGAAAAGCATATTATACCAATTGATAATGCCCTGATCATCTATTATAACCAGTGGGAAGGGCAGGTTCAGAATAGCATTCTTGGTTGCAGTATCTACATTCTCAGATAAATTTTCTATATACACTCTGAGCTCTTCCTTTTTCCTTGTTGCAGCATGAAAATTATGATAAATCAGATAGCCCAGAAGCAGTACCCCAGCCACGCCTAAATATTTGTTGTAAAAGCCTATAACTGCTACCGCTACGGCAAGGATCCAGAGGGATATGTTCACATCCGGCCCCCATATGTCCGAAAACTTGCGAATTTTCATTTCACACCTCCGATGCTGTTTTTGGTCTTCAGCCGTCTAAAATCAAACACCAGATCCAATATGCCGATAATGAATACAAACTGCATGAAAACGAGAATAAAAAGAACAGTTAAAATATTCCTAAATGCTTTGGACATACCGTACCTATCCCCATAAACTCCTACAAAATAAACAATTACCGATATCCCAACAATAGAAAGAATCAACATTAGCATGGTTGAAATGTTCAAAGCTACTGTATTAAATCCGGGAACCTTAAAATATGATGCTCCCCTCGTTAATACAGCTGCTCCAATCAGTATATATGAATATGGTTCAGTAAGCCTCCATTTTGAGAATTCATCTATGTCCGGTATGGTATTGCCGGTCCTCTTCAGTATAAGTCTTGTGAGTTTATAATCAATGAATGAGAAAATCAAGCCCGATATCAACAGGGCAGAAGGAATCACCAGTTTCATAATATCCATTGTCCGGCTAAAGTAATTGCTGAACTCCTTAAGTTTATCCTCTGCAACACCAAATCGCCTGTAAATATTTAAGGTTATTTCCAACTGTTGTCTAAAGGAAGAATCAAGCCTTGATAAAAATTCCAACCCATCAATCCCTGCAATCTTTAATGTCAGCAGGAACTCTCCAACCATGCTCAGAGACAGTATTACACCACATAAAAATACTACTGCGTATGGGTTCATTCTTTTATTTATCATATATCCCATTAGTATTCCCGGGACGCCAAAACCGATCAGGAGCCCTACTCCTACCAAAGGTTGCGTCACCAGAGAAACGATTAGCCCGGCAGACAAGGCAGACAGTATGCTGGCCTTAATACCGTTTCTATAGCCTACTATTATGACCGGTACCGGCCAAACCATGGCTATTATTCCAAGGTACTGCGAATAATAATACAATATTCCTAAAAGTGCAGTAACGCCTGCAAATATAGCACCTTCCACCAATGCTTTTGTTTGCATTCCCTCCATGATGCACCTCTAACCCTTCTTCAGTTTCATGTATTCACCAAGATCGGTCAAATCTCCGTACCATTTTTCCGCCTCGTGTTCTTCCAGCATCCCGATTCTTATCTTTTCCAATATTCTGGAATCAATCATTGAATATGAAACTCCGAGCCTTTTGCCCAGTAAATATGTAACCAATACGAGGTTTGCCAATATATCCTGTATAACTCCCTGTCCAACCTTGGTTCCTTTCAAAAGATTGTGATATAGTGATGCAACGGTGGTTAAGAGCTCACTTTTCAAAAACTCTATCATTCTTATGTTTTTAGTAATGTCAGTATCCCGGCTTAACAAGCTAATCCCCCCCATTACATTAATAAATCCTGTCCATATAAATATTATATTCCATATGTTATAAAAATTTAGTCAAATCCTGCTCGAGAAGCTTATTTTATATTACCACAATTAGTCAAAGTAAACAACAAAACAAAATCTCTTGTAATTGTTGTAACCATTGGGTTTGATAACTATACGCTTTTTATTACCCAACAGCATAGTCTGTTCTATAATTCGACATACTGAAGAATATACCTGCCCGAAAAATCTTTTTAAATATTGGAATTAGCGGTATTGAATAGCATTTCTGGTTATAACGGCAAGCTTATGCAACTTTTTAGAAAAAAAACCCGGGGCATAGGAAATGCCACCGAGTCTTGCATGTATTATTCTAATCTGTAGTAAAGGGTAAAAGCGCTATATTTCTTGCTCTCTTAATTGCTACTGTAATCTGTCTCTGATGCTTTGCGCAGTTTCCGGAAATTCTTCTTGGGATTATTTTTCCTCTTTCAGAGATATATCGTCTCAGCTTATTTACATCCTTGTAATCTATATGTTCAACTTTATCAATACAAAAGTTGCATACTTTTTTCTTCGGCTTTCTCATTTTACTGCCGCCGGTTTTTTCAGCGCCGCTGCGTCTGTTCAATCATTTTCCCTCCAATCTGTTAAAATGGAAGATCATCCTCTTCCTCTGCCAAGTGGAAATCACCATAATCCGAGTCAGGTCTGCCTTCATTTTCCTGTCCCCTTGCATCAGGATTTCTATCCAGGAAATCAACTTCATCTGCTATTACTTCTGTTATATATCGCCTTTTACCATCCTGATCATCCCAGCTTCTTGTCTGCAGTCTTCCTGAAACGGCAACAAGTCTGCCCTTCTTTATGAACCTACCGCAATTTTCCGCAGATTTTCCGAATACAACTATCGGTATGAAATCTGCCGTGGGTTGGCCTTCCCTTTTAAAAATCCTGTCAACAGCGATAGTGAATTTTGCTATTGGTGTTTGATTGTCTACCGTATACCTGATTTCAGGATCCCTTGTCAATCTGCCCACCAGGGCGACTTTATTCAACATAGTCACACCGCCTAAATTTTTTCTTCTTAATTCCGGTTCTTTTACTCTTCAATTTTTATTATCATATGTCTTAAAATCTCTTCTGTTATACCGAATACTCTGTCCAACTCTTTTGGTACAACATGTGTTGCTTTAAATTTCATATATACATAGTGGCCTTCTCCGATATCATCTATAAGATAAGCGAGCTTTCTTTTACCCCAGTCATCTATAGTTTCGATTTCACCGTTTTCTTCAATAATTGACTTGAACTTCTCCTGCAGAGCTTCTATTCCTTCTTCATCTACGGTTGGCCTTACTATATATATAGTTTCATACTTACTCATATAATTCACCTCCTCCCCACGGACTAGCGGCCCTATCTCAATATGATAGAGCGAGGATATTTACGCAATAACATATTATAGCACTATACAAGGTTTTTATCAATACTATTCTCTTCAGGAACCCCACTTTTTATTACTTTCTTTACAGATTTTTCAAACTTCGGCCTTGGCAGCATTACTATCCTGCCGCACCCCAGGCATTTTATCTTGAAATCCGCTCCCACTCTTATGACTTCCCATTGATTGCTGCCGCACGGGTGTTGTTTTTTGGTTTCCACTATATCACCAAGATTGAATTGTTTCGGGTAATACATACACATCCATCCTATCCTATATTAACTACCTTGCCGGCGGAATTCATCTTTTCAATTATTGAATACATATTACCGACTATGCCGACTTGCAGTTTATCCTTTAGTTGGTAGAAATCCAGGCAAGTGCCGCAGTTTATTATTTCAACTCCGGAACTTTCAAGCTTCTTGATATTCTCCAAAGCCTCTGAACCCTCTACCGTAAGCTTCACACCGCTGTTCATAAATATCACAGCCTTTGGCAGTGGTGTAGTCTCAGTAAGTGCATAAGTATAGCTCTTCATCAGCACCTTTCCTAACTCTTCCGCCCCTTGCCCCAGCTTATCCGCAGTTATGACAATTACTATGCTGTCATCATTAATTTTCTGCTTCTGCACGACCGCTGCTTTTTTTATTTTTATGTAATGGCAGCCTTTTTCGTCTGATATCTCATATTTACAGTCCAGATTTTCAGCCAATCTCGAAACGTTTTCCTTTGCAGTAACATTATCTACTATGGTTACCAATTCACCCTCCGTCATTTCTTCAAGAGCCTTTTTTGTTAATATTACCGGCTGCGGACATACAAGACCTCTTGCATCTATTTCTTTCATGCTTATCCTCCTTTATGAGCGAATATAACGCATTATTTTTATATTAAGCAATATTCAGTCAAACATGTAGATATTAGAATTATATCACCATTTAGTAATTTTTAAAACAAAAGTTGAAGGTTTTGAGTATATATTAATATATAGGATGATTTATGTCCGAAGATGTTCATATAAGATATAGAAATGTTAATATATTTATGCAAAGTATAATAATTTTAATTAATTATATAATTTTTATTAAATATATTAACATTTACATTGACATTGTTAATATATGAATTATAATTAAATTATAGCGAGATTAAAATATTTAAAATAATATATAATTCATTAAAATTTAGTTACAAATCAAAAATCCGTATATTAAAATAGAGGTGAAATCATGAAACGAGAAGTCATGGGGAAGTGCCCCATATGCAACAACCCGGTCGAGATAACAGAAGTATCCTGTAATTCTTGTAAGAGTATAATAACCGGCCGCTTCAAACCATGCAAATTTTGTTCCTTATCACAGGAGCACAAGGAATTTGCAGAAATTTTTATAAAAAACAGGGGAAATATCAAAGAAATTGAACGGGAGATGAGCATATCATACCCTACGGTAAAGGGTAAACTGGATTCTCTTATTTCAGCATTGGGCTACAAAAGTCAAAGCGCGAATCAAAGCAGTAAAAAGGAAATCCTTGAAAGGCTTTACAGAGGTGAAATTTCCTCGGAAGAAGCTATAAGATTAATGAGTGAATAGGGGGAAATATTATGGAAGAAAAATTGTTAATACTTAAAATGCTCCAGGAGGAAAAAATAAGTGCTGATGATGCCGTAAAACTTCTTGAAGCTCTGGAAAAGAGCAGTACCGGCACATCTTCCTCCGGTTCAAGAATAAACGAGATAAAGGATGAACTTACGGCTAAACTCAATGAAATGAAAATTGATGAAAAGCTCAACAAGTTTGGTGAAAAAGCCTCGAAGCTGGCTGCCACCTTCGGGGAAAAGGCAGAAAAGCTGGTAGAACAGCTGGGAGATAGCATTAACGCTGAGAAAATCGAAAATAGCACAGAAAAGTTTACAGAGGAATTCACAAAAAGGATAGAGACCTTGGGACAGGATATTGCCGAGTCTGCTGTAAAATTTGCAGATGCCTTTGCAGATCAGTTAGGAAGTTTGTTTGACACAATTAATGATCAGTATAGATATAACAGCAATTATACCTACACTGCGGAAAATATCCATGACATTTATCTCGAAACAGATAATTTTTTTGTAAAGGTCGGCCCTAATGATAAAAAAGAAATAAAAGTAAATATCTCTGCAAATTCAAATATACCTCAATTGGTTATTGATGAGTATTTTAAGGCCATTAAAGATACGGACAGCTATACGCTTTCTTCCGAGTTTCCCGGGAGAACCTGGGGAAGGATTGATATATTGATCCCCAAAGACATTAATATGTTAAAAATCTCAACAAATAATGCAAAATGTGAAATCAGTGATATTGATGTAAAGAATTTAAGTTGTGTTACCGCAAACGGAAAAATTTCTCTGGCAAGATGCCATACAGACAACATTGAGGCATATACAGATAACGAAAAGGTAATTCTCAATAAGATATCCACAAGAACTGCCAGTATCAGAACATCAAACTCCAAAATATTGATAGAAAACAGCCTTTTGGACAATATAGATGCAAAAACCAGCAATGCTGCAATTATGGTAAATGCTTCCCGTAAAGGTGATTCTTTAAGCTCCTGCTATACACTAAGTACATCTAACGGAAAAATTGACCTTGGCCTTGCAAAAGAGGAGAGTTATGAACATATGGTTGATGCACATACTACAATGAGCAGTGTTGAGGTAAAGCTTGCAAACCTTTCTTACGAAACGGACAAGAAAAGCATAAAAATGCAGGAAACCATACAGCTTAAAAGCGAGGGCTTTGATACGGCTTCCAATAAAATATCAATTATTGCAAACACCTTAAATGCGCCTATAAGCATCAAAAACATTTAATTAGCAAAAAGAGGACGCGGGGACACGGGGACGTTTCTCCTCCTTTTCATTCAAGTCCTTCTTCTGAACCTACTTATCAGAATCAATACCCCGGCTCCAATCATCAGCAGAGGCCAGATAAAATCCCTTCTTAAATAAACCATATGCCATGTAATCAACTTAAAGCTTACCGCATATGCAAAGGCTCCAGTCAAAAGCAGTATATTTGCAAGTATCAAAGGCCAATTGGATTTTCCCATATAAGTTATCAGGTATATTGCATAAAAGGCAAAGCCAAGAAGCAAAAATATACTCGGAGCTGCATGCCGATTATTGAAAGACTTTAGTAATAAAAGATATATGCTTATGGCAGGAAGTATTAGGCCGGGAAAAATAAAGCCCTCTATATGTTTTGAGCAGTATAGGAATATGAATATTATTCCAAGTGCTATCAGCAGAGTTTCAAAGGCCATATCAATACGAAACAGTCTGATATCCTTCAATACTGCTGCCAAGCCTATAGCTGTAAAAATTCCTCCAAAAATAATAAAGGGCTGTTCTTTCTTAATATAATATGCATAAAGCAGTCCCAGTCCCAAAAAAAGAGTGAGCAAGCTTCCCGCTCCGATATTATAATCCCTCAGATACATTGATATACCAAGGAATATCAGGATTATCCCAATGATTGTATTTTTTTTGTTCATTAACTCAACAACTCCTTAAGACTTGTCTTGAAAAACATTTCTGCCTTATTTGTTCAAAATCTCTGCGGCAGCAGTCCATATCCATCCAAGTATAAAGTTATAGGAATAAAAGTACTCTGCAAGAGCAGATGCTTCAATTCCGTCTGAAATTCCCGAAAAAGCCTTTATTGCAGAGATAGGCATTATTATAGTAAATATCAGCATTATTATTATGGTATTTTTTACTAGTCCAACTATAGCCCCCCCTATGCTGTTCACTTCTCTAAAGCCTGGAACTTCAACTACTCCGCTAAGAATGCCTTCGGCAATTCCAAGTATTAATCTAACTGCAACAAATATAATAAGCACTGATATTGCATTTATTATCAATACTGTAACAAATGCATTCAGATCACTGGTAAAACTTCTGCTGATTGAAAAAACCGCGCTTTCCCTTAAGGGGGACATCAATAAATTATTTACAAAGGCTTTTTCTGAAATAAAACCTGTTATCTTTTCTTCTAATGGTGTATGCTCTACCAATAATACGGTAAAGGCTTTATAGTAGGTTTTTGCAACCATAATTGATGCCAACAGGCATATAATACTGAATACCGATTTTAAAAGACCTTTCCTAAAGCCGGAGATGACACCAACGGCAAGAAATGCAATTATCAAGTAATCAATCCAATTCATGGATACTCTTGGCCTCCCTTGTGCTATCTTACATATTCCAACTGCTGAAGCCTTCTGTTTGAAGTTATGTATACCTTATTGTCAGAAGTCATATAAGCATTGCTTATATCCGTGTTGGGCTCGTATCTTGCATTTAGCTCCCCTTTAGAGGTGAGTATCATCAATTCGTCATTATAATATACTAATAGATTGCTCTTCTGAGGATATATCCCAAGGGGTACGGGTCTTATCTCCACACGGCTTTGCTCTCGCATATTTGTATCATAGCACACAAGATATTGTTTGCCTTTATCTTGCAATGTCATTGCGACAATACGATCACTCATTGATACGCTGCTGATTTCCCCATCAATTTTTACTTCATGGTGAAGGCTGCCGTCATTATTATATATGTAAACCGTATTCTCACCTATTGCAAGCAGCTTATTATTCCTACTGTATCTAAGCTTTGAAATAATTGTATTGTCAAAATTATTAGCCCAAAGTATATTTCCTTTGAAGCTGTAAGTAATTATTTTTGTTTTAATAAATTCTGAAGACGTATCCACTATTGAAATTGAAAATGCATCACTGCCTTCTGAAAAAGACAATATGTGAGCATTGTCCACCAATATGCTTCCGATTTTGCTTCCATCATGCCTGAATGCTTCAGCATGGCTTCCCGTAATTCCTTTGTATTCAACCAGGAAACTTCCATTGTCCTCTGTGAAAATATCTATAATATCATGATCAGACTTATATGTCCAAAGTAACTTCCCTTTAAGTGAGTAGTAGTGTATGTTATTACTCAAATCAATTATTATGATGTTTTCCCCTGCATTAGATATCCCGACTGTTTTTTCAGGCATCTTGCAGCTCCACGCAACATCTCCTTTTATATTCTTTGCCCTGATGTTTTCTGCTTGTACCTCTATTAAAAGATCTTCTACATAGTATACGGTACTTCTGCTCTGTGACACAGCCGATACTTCTCCGGTAACTGCAAGCTTGTTTTTTCCGTCTGTGATAAAAGAATATGTAAGTGTCGTTTTGTTATTTATGTAAAAAAGAATCACGAGTGTCGATACTATAGCCAAGAGAAGAAGCAGTGCCGTATTCTTTTTTGATTTTGCTTTTTTCAAATTAAGCACCTCTCACATTATATACGGATAATTCCCAAAAAAGTATTCATATGCTTTTATTTTTTATATAATTGCAAATACGTGCACAAAGCCTTCAAATCATATCTTTGTTTTATATGCTGTGGAAAGTGAATGCTTTTGTTGATTTTGCAATGATAATTCTTTTTCACAGCATATATATTTGATTTTGGATAATATAATTATACAATAAAACACTTTTAGTCTCACCCTATTTATTTTGCAGTCTTTGAATTTACTTAATGTGTTTGGGTAATACTTTATGTAGATACTATTATATAAAGGAGTTCGGAATATTGAAGGGTAAATTCGAGAGAACAATTGATATTAATAAACCCTATTCCTTTTCACATTTCTGCAATTACTTTGAAGAATGCATGAGTATGCTTTATAAAGATAGTTATACTGATATTATAATTGTGTGCATAGGAACAGACAGGGCTACCGGTGACTGTTTAGGCCCATTGATAGGATACAAGGTAAAGGATATGAAATATAAAAATGTACATGTTTACGGTACTCTGGACGAACCTGTCCATGCAAAGAACCTATGTGAGTATATGGAACTTTTCAGGAAGTTTGATAATCCATTTATTATTGCCATAGATGCGTGTCTCGGCAGATTTGAAAGGATAGGCTTCATTAACATAAAGGAAGGCCCTTTGTCTCCCGGCTCGGGTGTGAATAAAAACCTTCCGGCTATAGGTCATATAAACATCACAGGCATAGTAAACGTCGGTGGTTTTATGGAAATAATGATTCTTCAAAATACAAGGCTCAGTGTGGTTATGAACATGGCAAACCTTATTGCAAACGGCCTTAAGTATAATATGTGGAAAATGAACAGAAAAGCAGCAATATCAAATAACTCGCTGTTAAATCGTCAAGTTGCTTCTACAGCTAATGAGGACACTTACATCAGTTATGCAGAAGAGTAAGGATCAGAAAAGTGACCAGTGGCAAACAGTGTTTTTCCCTTTACTCTTGGCCTTGTACAGTCCCTTGTCTGCAGCTGATATCAGATCATGCACAGTCTGACCGTCATAAGGGTAGGTGGCAATGCCTATTGATACGGTAAATTTGGGATTACTTATTTCATTTACCTTCTTTCTGAACCGCTCTGCCACAAATCTCGCTTCATTTTCTGCCAGAGTCGGAAGAACAATAATGAATTCATCTCCTCCATACCTGCCTATGTAGTCCACCTCCCTGATGTTTCCTGAAGCAATAGCTGCCAGCGATTTAAGGCACTTGTCTCCCGTAACGTGTCCCAGTGAATCATTTATTATCTTGAAATTATCTATATCAAACATTAGTATTGAGAAGATTCCCATCTTCTTACTGCTTATAAGTTTTTCAATAATACTAAGTATTGTGATTTTATTATAAGTCTTTGTGAGCATATCTGTCTTGCTTATTTCCAACAGTCTTTCATTGGATCTTTCTATTTCAAATACTCTTTTCTTTACCTCTTTATTAAGAGACTTTTTCATACTTTCAATAAGTTTTTCCGATTCGTCAATTTTTTTCATAATCGAATTATGGATTGTCCCAAAGAAATATAATAGAAAATAAGCATAGGCACTTAGCTTAGCCAAAAGTATTATTTCATTTATGTATACCTGACTCTTTACAATCCCCGGTACAATTCCTATAAGCCATATAATCAGCGGCTTTGCCAGTTTTTTATCTCCATTTCTTTTTTTATTGAAAACAATTGCTGCAATTATACATACAGCAGTAAGAATATTTCGAAGAGTGGCTGAAAAAGTGTAGTATATAAATTGTTCCATCTTTATTGCAAATACAGACAGGAACAAGGTAAGAAAGGCAATAACAAAAGCTATAGCCTTATGATTTTTTGTATTGTAAGGATGAAGTATAAGAATCAGAATGCTTACCGACAGGCAGAACTCAGAAAATGATAATATAAGATTTAGAGGAACATTCGATGAGAAAACAAAGGCTGAGCAGCACAATCCAAAGGGTATGATAAATGACCATCCCAGAAGCTTGAAAAGTGAATCTTCCTTATTCATACTAATGGTATATGCTGC
>JAAYQK010000106.1 GCA_012519325.1 Gracilibacteraceae bacterium
ATTACCACAGCCTTCAGCCTTATCGGAAGGAATGTCAAAGGTACGTACGAGGAAGTGGAATCAGTTGGGGATGTGAAGAGAACCAAGACAGTAGATATCGAAGGTATTGTTGAGAAGGTGCGTAGGGATGGCCCAGCCATTTACCTGACAGTAAACGGAAAAGAAATATATCTGGAAGATGTAATTGAAGTAAATTAACCTTTGAATGAGGTGATTCAAGTGAGCGTAATCTATAACAACAAGACCATAATTCCAATAGGGAAACCTATACAGCCTTCAAAACCTGCCGTGAGCAGACAATCCGATAAAAGCACGGATTTTGAAAAAGTATTACAGCAAGAGGTTTTAAAGCAAAATGAAGTGAAATTCTCGAAACACGCGGCAGAAAGACTGGAAAACAGAAATATCAGGCTCACAAAAGATGAACTGAGCAAGCTGAATGAAGCAGTAAAAAAAGCTGCCGAGAAGGGCGTAAAAGAGACCCTGATAATAATGGGTAACTCAGCCTTCATAGCAAATGTGAAGAATAAGACGATAATTACAGCTTCTACTGAAGACAATCTTAAAGACAATGTTTTTACAAATATTGACGGTGCAGTAATAATATAAGCCGGACCTTTTTAAGGAGGCTTAACCTTTCGGAATGACAGAAGAAAGGTGCACCAACAAAACTTAAAGGAGGTCATAAATTATGATGAGATCCATGTTTTCCGGTGTATCGGGACTCAGAGCCCACCAGCTAAAGATGGATACGATCGGTAACAACATAGCAAATGTAAATACGGTTGGGTATAAAACCCAGAGAGCAACCTTCCAGGAGGTTTTCAACCAGACATTAAGAGGCGCAGGTTCTCCGCAGGCAGGTAAGGGCGGCACCAATCCCCAGCAGGTTGGGCTCGGTATATCCCTTTCCTCCATTGACACATTCCATATAAGGGGAGCGGTCCAGAGGACGGACAACCTGACAGACCTGGCTATAAACGGAGACGGCTTTTTCATACTTTCAAATTCCAGCGACAATTTGAGCAGGTCCTATACAAGAGCTGGTAACTTCTCACTGGATGACGACGGCAACCTGGTTGCAGCAAACGGATACAGGGTGCTGGGCTATATGGTGGATCCGGATACGAACGTTTTGAAAAGCCAGCTGGAAGGGATAAAAATATCAAAGGCAGAGATGGTGTCAGCAAAGGCAACCACGTATTCAACTTTTGAAGGTAACCTTGATAATACAATTACACAGATAACAGATGATACCATTCCGGAATTTGATGCTGGATTGTTGAAAATACCCGCAGGCTGTAAGTTTTGGGAGACTACTGCAACAGTATATGACTCTCTTGGAGGAAAACACACATTAAAGTATACATTTTTTAGAGGAATAGAATCTGATGGATCACTTAATCCGGAATCAACTGATGATTCCCTGGAAAACAATTGGGCTGTTGTCATACAAAACCAGGACACCAAAGAATACTATACTAATACAGGGGCACAAGGCGGAGGAGCTAATTTAGCTGATATTGTGATTCATTTGGAGTTTGGGAAAGACGGCTTGCTTGATGCAGCTAACAGTATAAACGGCACTGGGAAAATACAGCTTACTGTAAATGGTAAGAATGGCTCAGAAGAAATAAAGGTTGATATCGACTTTACCAAACTGACACAATTTGCCAATGAATCCAATGCAGCTGTAACCAGCTCCGACGGATACCCCCAGGGCTCTCTGGACACCTTCAGCATAGGCCCTACGGGAGAAATCAACGGAATATTCACCAACGGCATGAGCAAAATAATCGGACAGGTTGCGCTGGCAGTTTTCAAGAACCCGGCAGGACTTGAGAAGACAGCTGAGAACATGTACCAGGTAACACCCAACTCAGGGGATCCGATTGTCGGGCTTCCAGGCTCCAGCGGACTCGGATCACTTAACTCAGGCACTCTGGAAATGTCGAATGTTGACATATCAAATGAATTCGCCGAGATGATAAGTACTCAAAGAGGCTTCCAGGCCAATTCGAGAATAATAACTACCTCGGATGAAATGCTGCAGGAGCTTGTTAACTTGAAGAGATAGTATTATTGACTAATCCCTGGGCCTTGCGCCCAGGGATTTAAAAAATGATGAAAGGAAGTGATACTATGATAAAAGTAACAAGACTCAACGGAATGGTTTATTATCTGAACTGTGAACATATTGAAACCATAGAAAATACTCCGGATACGGTGATCACTTTAAGAGATGGTAAAAAATTGTTGGTTTCTGAAACTTCAGAGGAAATAATTGAAAAAATTATCGAGTATAAAAAGAGGATTTTTGACCTTTCATCGCTAATTAATAAGGATAACTTCTAAAGTGAGGTGCAAGTAATTGGATTTTGCTTCAATTTTTGGGCTGATAGGCGGTATAGCTGCAATTCTCATTACTATATTAGTGAGCGGAGATCTCATGGGATACGTGGACATACCTTCAATAATTTGTACTTTTGGCGGGACAATAGCCATGACATTTATGGCATTTCCTGTTAAAAAGCTTCAGGAAGGGTTTGCTGCTTTAAAGTACGTTTTTAAATACACTGAAACAGATGCTGAATATGTTATAAAGTCAATAATTGACCTGGCGAACATTGCAAGGAAGGAAGGGCTGCTTGCTCTGGAGGAGGCTGCTCAGCAGCTTAAAGATAACTTTCTGCAGAAGGGGATACTGTTGATAGTAGACGGCACCGACCCTGAGCTTGTGAGGAATATTCTTGAAACAGAGCTGTCTTTTATTGAAGAAAGACATAAAACTAATCAAGGGGTCTACGAATTTATGGCTGCAATCGGACCCGGCTTCGGTATGCTGGGAACACTTATTGGCTTGATAAACATGCTGGCAAACTTGTCGGACCCTTCTACAGTGGGACCGAATATGGCAGTGGCAATAGTAACTACCTTATATGGTTCTATTATTGCCAATGTATTTTGTAATCCTGTGATAAACAAATTGAAGATAAGAAGCTCACAGGAATCCCTTATGAAAGAGGTAATGCTGGAAGGAATGCTTTCGATACAGGCAGGGGAGAACCCGAGAATAATTGAAGAAAAGCTTAAAGCCTTTATGTCACCGAAGCTTAGAAGCATGTTAGAAATGCAGAAAGAACCTAAAGAAGGAGAGGAATAAACATGGCCAGGAAAAAGGCACCGGAAGAGCCACCGGCCGGAGCACCTGCATGGATGACTACATATTCTGATATGGTAACACTTCTTTTGTGTTTTTTTGTGTTGCTGTTTTCCTTTGCAACTCTTGACGTTCAGAAATTTCAGGCTATAGCGCAATCAATGAGCGGTGCTCTCGGTGTTTTGGATTCAGGAACGACTATGAGTATGGAGCCTTTAGTAAACTCTTTTCCTATTGACTCTCCTGAAGATGAGACTGAAGAATTTCAGAAACTGTATGAGGAAATGAGCGAATATATAAAGGAAAACAATTTGGAGGCAAGTATTACACTTAGGCTGGATGAACGGGGACTGCTTGTAAGATTTTTGGATGATGTTCTTTTTGATTCCGGCAAGGCGGATCTGACCCCAAGAGCAAGGGAGATTATCAACAAGGTGTCTGAAATAATAAAGCAAAATGATAAAAATATAAGAATTGAAGGACATACGGACAATGTACCTATTAATACTTTCAGGTTTCCGTCCAACTGGGAGCTTTCGACTACCAGGGCGGTTAATGTAGTAAAATATCTGATTGAGGAAAATGGAATAGCTGCTCACAGGATGTCCGCTTCCTGTTACGCAGATCAGCATCCCGTTGACGATAACAATACGGCGGAAGGCCGACAAAAAAATAGAAGAGTCGACATGGTAATACTGAGAGATGATATCAATAA
>JAAYQK010000008.1 GCA_012519325.1 Gracilibacteraceae bacterium
AACTTTTTTAAATACTATTATAATAATATGAGTTTTATTTTATTATATATTCCGTATATATTCCGTGAATAAGATTTATCCATACAAAATCAGATGAAGGTTCTGGTATTGAGTAAAATTTGCAAAAGAAGAGATGAATCAGAACATTATAGTACAATGAGAGGTGTATGCAATGTCCAAATCAATAGCTGTCTTTAATCAAAAGGGTGGTGTTGGGAAAACCACAACCGTAATAAATTTATGCGCTTGCCTGGCAAACAGGGGAAAGAAAGTACTGATGATTGATATTGACCCCCAGGGTAATACCACTAGTGGGGTCGGGATTGATAAAACGACGATAGAAAAAACAATTTATGATGTACTTATAAATGGCAGCGATCCAAAAGATTGCATCGTTGATATTAATAGAGAAAACCTGTACATCATACCTTCGAGTGTCCAGCTGGCAGGTGCGGAAATAGAGTTGACTGAGATGAACAGAAGAGAATTGAAGCTTCGAGAATGTTTAGACAGTATAAAGGACGATTACGATTTTGTATTTATAGATTGCCCGCCATCCCTTGGCTTGTTATCGATAAATGCCCTTTCTGCCGTAGACAGTGTATTGATACCGATACAGTGCGAGTATTATGCCTTGGAAGGTGTAAGCCAGCTGATGAATACCATTAAGCTTGTCAAGAGAAGTCTTAATCCGGATTTGGATATAGAAGGAGTTGTGCTGAGCATGTTCGATGGCAGGACAAACCTTTCAATCCAGGTTGTGGATGAGGTTAAGAAGTATTTCAGAGGTAAGGTATACACTACGATGATTCCAAGGAATGTAAGGCTTGCTGAAGCGCCAAGCCACGGGATGTCTATTATTGAATATGATATAAAATCAAGAGGTGCGGAATCATATATGGATCTGGCTGATGAATTCATAGAATTAAGTGAGGATGTGATTTAATTGAGCAGCAAAAGAGGATTGGGAAAAGGACTCGGCGCACTTATCCCTGGAAGTGAGGAACCGGATCGGAACTCAATAATAGAAATAAAAATTACGGAAATTGAAGCCAACGATAAGCAGCCAAGAAAGGCATTTGGAGATGAGACCCTGATGGATCTCGCTGAATCTATAAAGGAACATGGAGTAATTCAGCCGATAATTGTGCGGAAACTCGGCAGTGGTTACCAGATAATTGCGGGAGAACGAAGATGGAGAGCCTCCAGACTGGCAGGGAAAAAAACTATCCCTGCAATTGTGAAGGAGTGCAGCAATCTCGAAGTTATGGAGTTTGCGCTTATTGAGAATCTTCAAAGAGAGGATCTGAATTCTATTGAAGAGGCAATGGCATATAAGAGTCTTATTGAGGAATATGATATGACGCAAGAAGAAATATCAAAGAAAATAGGAAAGAGCAGGCCGGCAATTGCAAATTCTCTAAGGCTGCTTCAGCTTCCTCAGGAAGTGATAAAAATGATTGAAAAAGGAGAAATATCTCAGGGACATGCAAGGGCACTGCTATCAGTATCAGGGGAGAAGAATCAGATAGAAATGGCAAAGAGGATTGTAGCTCATCAGTTAAGTGTCAGACAAGTTGAAAAAATGGCCGGAAATATTAAGCGGAAAAAGAAAAAAGAAGTACTGCCAGATGCTTATCAAATAGAAATCAGTCATTTGGAAGAAAGATTGAAAACAGCGCTGGGTACTAAGGTTACCATACAGCATAAAAATAATAAGGGCAAAATAGAAATTGAGTACTATAGCAATGAAGATCTGGATAGAATTCTCGATTTATTGGGAAGTAATTCTTCTGTGTAAGATACTTAATATCTTATATAGTGAAGTGCGCATAAGGGGAAAAAAGCGCGGAGATAAACGGCTTTTTTAAATGGCCTATAACCAATTATTTTTTGCATCATAATGGTTTTTATACTACGAATATAAAAAAGTAGTTGTAGGCAGTATAAACCCTTGTATGGAGGATTAGACATATGCAGCAGTATATTTTAAGTTCATTTGTGTCGAGAAGGGGAGGTGGCAATAAAGCAGCTGTTGTTTTTGACGATTACGGAATGTCATATCAAAAGATGCTTGAGCTGGCAAAGAAAAATAATTTTTCCGAAACTGCTTTTATAGATTTTAGCAAAAGTGATGGAAACAAATATTATATTAGATATTTTACACCGACGGAGGAGGTTGACATATGCGGACATGCGGCACTAGCTTCCTTTCAGGTGCTAAAACAACTTGGATATTTGAAAGATAATATTGCTTACCACCGGACAAAAGCAGGCGAGCTTAAGGTACTAATTGAAAAAGAAGCCATCCTGATTCAAATGAAAAAACCTGAGGACGTTATGCAGCTAAGCAAAAAAATCATTATGGAAATCATTGATGTAAAAGAGAATGAAATAATTGCAAATAAGAACGGAATGATAGATGTTATATCTACGGGATTGAAAGACATAATACTAGAAGTGAGCGGAATTGAAGCACTGAGGAAGCTAAATGTCATAAAGGGTAAAATGATAGAGATTTGCAGCAAATATGATATTATTGGAATGCATGTTGTTTCACGTGAAACAATCGAAAAGAACTCGGATTTTTGCTGCAGGAATTTTGCTCCGGCAGTAGGTATTGATGAAGAAAGTGCAACAGGGACTTCCAACGCATCATTATTGTATTACATAAAGAAAAACGATGAGAACTTTGATTGCAGCAGAACTTATAAGATTGAGCAGGGGTACTTTATGAATAGTCCAAGTGACATTTATGCAAGGTATGATGAACTAGCAGATAGTATTTATATTGGCGGTATTGCCATAATAGATAGCATGGAAGCAATTGAGGTATAGTTCTGTCAATTTGCGCAATAGAAGAATATGCGACGCATTCTCCAGAGGCCGGATGCCGGATGCCAGGGTTCTGGGTAGTTCTTCGAAGCTAAAGGATTCAGAGAGAAGGCCGTGCTTTGTAATATGCATACCAAGCAAGAGCTTGTATAGTATAGCAGGGTACACTTTTATGCATTTTGCTAACAGGCCTCTGATATGGCTTTGGCAAAAAGTTCGTGAAGCCGGCATGGACGCCGGCTTAGCAGTAGTCCTGTCAAAATCATAATCCGTGTGCATTGCTATACTATACTGTCTCTTGCAGAGGTAAATCACAGTTATGTCGCATAATTCTTCTTATGCGAAAGCAATTTACTATAAAGTACAAAAAATGTTTCACGTGAAACAAAGGAGTATACATGATATATTCAGATAATACACCG
>JAAYQK010000107.1 GCA_012519325.1 Gracilibacteraceae bacterium
ACTACAAGCTTTTTGCATATGATGTAATAAACCAGAGGCTGAATTTGGCTGCTTCAATGCTTGCCAGTCTTATACAGGAGAAAGGATACAGGGTACTTCCCATACCGACTTCAGGAACTATTGACCATGACAGGATATGTGGGGCATTCTCCCACAAGCTGGGTGCAAGACTTTGCGGTTTTGGGTGGATAGGGAAGAGCTGCCTTCTGATTACACCTGAGAACGGGCCCAGGGTAAGATGGGTATCCATACTGACTGATGCGCCTCTTCAGCCTGCCGGTGAAGAAATTATGGAGTCTCAGTGTGGCGAATGTACGGCTTGTGCCGACATCTGCCCTGCAAATGCAATTAAAGGAAGAATTTTTACTGAAGATGAACCTAGAGAAATGCGATATGATGCTCTTAACTGCGAAGCCTATCTTAATTCTTTGATATCTGCGGGAAAGCCTTCTGTATGCGGAATGTGTCTGTACGTATGTCCTCATGGAAGAAAGTAAAGGTGTTTGCATAAAGTTTAAGGTTTAAAAAGTGTGCCCTAAGGCATATAATATTGTGTGCAGTTTAATTTTGCAAGATTCGAGGAGATTATAATATATGAGTATAGGTATTTTGGATTCCGGTATAGGAGGGCTGACTGTATTAAAGGAAGCAGTAAAGCTGCTGCCTGGTGAAGACTTCTTATACTATGCCGATACTAAGCATGTTCCTTATGGAACAAAACCAAAGGATGAAGTTATAGGATATATTTTTAATGCTGTGGACTTTTTTGCGGACCAGGGAGTCGAGGCTCTGGTTGTGGCATGTAATACAGCTACAAGTATTGCTATAAACGACTTAAGAAAGAAGTACAGTTTTCCTATAATCGGCATGGAGCCGGCAGTTAAGCCTGCAGTAGAAAAGGCTGATGACAGAAGGGTGCTGGTGCTTGCAACACCTATTACTGTCAGGGAGAAGAAGCTGCACGACTTGGTTATAAGGCTGGATTCGGAACAGACGGTTGATTTGCTTGCACTTCCAGGTTTGGTAGAGCTTGCGGAGAATTTCATATTTGATGAAGAGACCGTAATTCAATACCTGTTGGATGAGCTTTCCGGATTTAATCTGAAAGAATATGGCGCAGTTGTTCTTGGCTGCACTCATTTTGTGTTTTACCGAAAGCATTTCATAAGGGTACTGCCTCATGAGGTTGAAATAATCGACGGCAATATCGGGACAGTGAAACGCTTAAAGGCATTGCTCGAAAGCAGAGGTTTCGATTATAGCAGAAAGGGAAGTTTGGAATTCTATTGTTCAGGAGAGAAGGAAATTGACGAGAGCAAATACAGAAGATATCTTGAGCTTGAGTACTAGGAAGCATATAGATATTGCCTAAGGCACTTAATTATGAACTTAAGTTGACAAAGAAAAAGCAGGTATTGTATACCGGCCCAAAAATCATAAGTTTATAGAGAAGTATATCCGTAGAAATAATGAATGTGTCCTCTGCTCAGTTGAGCAATAGCTTCGTAATAGTGGATATGACCGCCATTAACCTCAATTTCAGGACCGGTCATAAAGTAATAATAATGGGAATGTTCATTATCATATGTTGTTATCCCGGATGCGCAATGAATATGTCCGGGGGTGTCGTTATTGTATGTTGTATTGCCTGAATAACCGTGGTCATGTCCGAAGTTAAAAGTAGTTTCACCTTTGAATCGGTGGTTATGAAATCCGTAATACATTTTATCACCTCCTATTATCATGAATATGTGTGGTCTAAACGGCTTGATACATCCAACACAAGGAGGCATACTTGTGAAACAACATATCACTATCGAAAATATTATGGAGCTTGATGAATATAAGAAGGACAAGATCCGGCTAATCCATGACGCTGATGAATCTCGAAGTTCTCAGGAGTTGGAGTGTTCAGGAGGAAGAAGAATTCAGCGAGGAAAATTTTGTATTTGAGTATGAAAGGCCTGCAGCATCGGCAGGAATATTGAGGAGTATATAGATTATGGAGCGGATTATTATGGTGAAGAATTGTGTGACATTCTTTGGGTTGCTATTAAAGGGGCTCTATAGCAATAGGAGCTTGTAGGAGTGATGCGTTTTGATCAGGCCTTTGAATGAGTGGGATAGGGCTTTAATCTTAGATTATTTGTACAGGAACGAAGATGAAATAGCTTTTATTTTTGGGAATGTTCTGTACTGCGGTATAGCAAATAGAAGAGATATACTGAGATGTGGCGATTATTACGGATATTTTGAGAGAGACAGCTTAAGGGGCATCTGTGTATTTTATAATCTGGGAACCTGTATTCCGCATTATGAGTCTTCCGGGGCTATACCATTCTTTTCCAGACTGATGATAATGGGCAGATTCAATGTTCTTCTGGGAAAAGAGCAAATCGTAAGGCCGCTTTATGAAGCTATAAAGAACAGCAAGAAATTGAGGGAGTTTGAAGAGTGCAGCTATCAGGTCAACAAAAACTTTAAACCCTTTAAGCTTGAAGCTACAGAATTCATAGATGTATCGGGAGATGATGGTGAAAGTGTTATAAGCTTTGTAAGAAAAGCCTATTGGCGGGGCTTTGGGGCAGAGAGAACCATTGAGGGTACAAGACTGTTACTGTCTCAAAAAAGTAAAGAAGAAGAGCTCATAATATTGTCAATAAATAATAAGCTGGTGGCTCAGGCTTGCATACAAACCTTTACCGTTAATACGAATCAGATAGGAGCAGTTTATTCCCTTGAAGAGGAAAGAGGAAAGGGCTATGCCAAGGCAGTGGTTTCTGAGCTTTGCGAGAGGATAATAAGAAGGGGAAAGCTTCCGACACTTATTGTAAACAAACAAAATACTCCGGCTCTAAATGCATATAAAGCTCTTGGCTTTGAGCACCACAGCGATTATCTTATTATTAAATTTTTCATTTAATTTACATTATAAAAACTAAGGGGGAAATACGTTTGAATTGGCTGGATAAAATTGAGAGAAGGCTGGGCAGATATGCAATTAAAAACCTCATGTCATATATTGTATTTATTACAGGTATTGTATTTGCATTATCCTATTTTGACAGAAGAGGATTTGTAATAAGCAAGCTGATGCTGATACCTGAACTGGTATTGAGGGGAGAGGTATGGAGGCTTGTCACTTATATATTCATACCGCCTGGTACGTCGGTTATTTGGATTTTGTTTACACTGTATTTTTATTATATTGTGGGAAGTGCACTGGAAAACGAGTGGGGAAGCTTCAGGTTCAATATCTTCTATCTTACAGGCATGATAGGTACGACTATTGCTGCATTTATAACAGGATATGGTGCCACGGCATTGTATCTTAACTTATCATTATTTCTGGCATTTGCAAGAATATATCCGGATTTTGAATTGCTTCTGTTTTTTATTATACCGATAAAAATTAAATATCTGGCGATGCTGAATTGGTTTTTTATTGTCTATACGGTACTGGTCGGCGACATATCCGCAAAACTCATTGCAGTAGTTTCAATAATGAACTACTTTCTGTTTTTCGGAAAGGATATTGTTGCAAGGACAAAGAATAATAGGCAGGTTTACAATAACAGGAGAAGATTCCAGTCTGAGCTTCCGAGAAATTTTACAATTCACAGGTGCACGATCTGCGGCAAGACAGAAAGGGATGATCCCAAAATGGATTTCAGATACTGCCCCCAATGTGAAGGAGATTACGAATACTGCATGGATCATGTGAGAAACCATGAGCATATAAAGAAATAGCAAGGATCTGTACTACCTTTTTGCCAAATAATCGTCAATTATCTTTTCAACAACCTTTTATGAATACTTGCTGTTGCCACCAGCATGATAACAGTAAGCAGAAATTTCGAGGTTTCCTTACTATGAGTTTTATTTAAGCAAATTTTCCAAGATGTAGTATACCATACTTGTCCGTAACGTATAATATATGTTTAACGAAGGCATAGTGCATAGAAATATGTATAGAATATATAATAACTCTAATATATAATTTGAATAG
>JAAYQK010000108.1 GCA_012519325.1 Gracilibacteraceae bacterium
AATAAAAAGATGAAATGAGTATCATTATTGGCGCAATAAATAATGATACTCATTTCATCTTTTTTTATACATTGTTGAAAAAGGGTATAATAAGTGATATATTCATCTAAGAATATCTATTAATTGTTATGTAAATAATTGTAAATAAAGAAGGTAGGTTGAAATGCTAAATAGTTTATCTGAAGAAATACTAAGGCTGAAAAAAGAGAGGAATGCAATAATACTGGCACATAACTATCAGATACCCGAGGTTCAGGATGCTGCTGACATAGTAGGCGACTCATACTCCTTGAGCCGTCATGCTGCTGAAACGGACAGTGAAGTGATAGTATTCTGTGGAGTTCACTTCATGGCAGAGAGTGCTAAAATACTGTCGCCGGATAAAACCGTACTGCTTCCCGTAAGGGACGCCGGGTGTCCTATGGCTGATATGGTTACTGCATCAGGACTTCGGAAAATGAAAGCCAGGCATCCTGATGCAGCGGTAGTATGCTATGTAAATTCCTCTGCCGAGGTAAAGGCTGAGAGCGACATTTGTTGTACTTCTTCAAATGCTTTGAAGGTAGTGGAGAGTCTGGAAAACAAGCAAGTAATTTTTATACCGGATAAAAATCTTGGCAGCTATATAGCATCAAAAGTTAGGGGTAAGGAAATAATCCTCTGGGAAGGGTTTTGCATAACTCACAAAAGAGTAAAGGTTGAGGAAGTGCAAAAGATAAGGCAGTTACATCCGGATGCAAAAATACTCATGCATCCCGAGTGTGAACCTGAAGTTCTAAAGCTTGCCGACTTCATAGGAAGTACATCGGAGATTATCAGGTACGCAGGAGAAATACCCGAAAAAAATATAATAATCGGTACGGAGGAGGGAGTTCTACATCTGCTTAAGAAGCGCAATCCGGATAAGAATTTTTATCTGCTATCCACAGGATTGATATGTGCAAATATGAAAAAGACAAGACTTGAGGATGTTCATAACGCACTTCTGCACATGCAGCACCAGATACATGTGGATGAGGCTGTAAGAATTAAAGCCATGAAAGCATTGGAAAGAATGCTGGAAATAAAATAGGGAGGGACATTTATGCCGCTGAGATACTTGACGAGCTTTGATACCCAAAAAATTGAAAGGGAAAATTGGGACGTGGTAGTAATAGGCAGCGGTGTGGCCGGACTCTATTCGGCTGTTAATCTTGATCCCAGCCTTAAAGTGTGTGTCCTGAGCAAGGAGACCATGGATGAAAACAATTCATATCTGGCTCAAGGGGGGATTGCTGCAGCAATAGGTGAGGATGATATGCCCGAGTATCATTTCATGGATACAATCAAGGCCGGAGCGGGCCATTGCAACGAGGAAGCAGTAGCTGTACTTGTTAAGGAAGCTCCAAAGGATATTAAATTGCTTGAGAAACTGGGGACAAATTTTGACAGAGAACCGGACGGGAGTCTTACCAGAACCAGAGAAGGAGGTCACGGACGTTTCAGAATTGTACATGCTCTCGGAGATGCTACGGGAAAGGAAGTTGTGGACTCTCTTCTCAGGGTTTGCAGAAAAAGAGAAAACATCGTAATAAAGGAAAACTGCTTTGCGATAGATTTGCTTGTCTCTGAAGGAAGATGTGCAGGGGTATTGATTGCAACAGGAATTGATACCGAAGCAACAAAGAAGGTGCTGTACTGCCGGAGTGTCATATGTGCCAGCGGAGGTGTCGGTCAGGTATACAGGAACACCACAAATTCAGAGGTAGTCACCGGAGATGGGATCTCCATGGCATACAGGGCGGGGGCGGAGCTTTCAGATATGGAATTTGTTCAGTTTCATCCAACAGCCTTTTACACACCTGAATATTCAGGGAACCGCTTCCTGATTTCAGAGGCGGTCAGGGGTGAAGGCGGAATACTGTTGAATATAAAACATGAAAGATTTACGCATAAATATAACGAAATGGGAGAGGTTGCACCCAGAGATATCGTTTCCAGGGCCATATTTTCAGAAATGAAAAAAACCGGAAGCAATTATGTATATCTTGATATAACCCATAAGGATTCCGATTATCTGAGAAAAAGATTCCCTACTATTTATAGGAATTGTCTGGAGCACGGGGTGGATATTACAAAGGATTATATACCGGTTTCTCCTGTCCAGCACTATTTTATGGGAGGTATACGAACCGACCTGATGGGAAGGACAAACATCAAGTGCCTTCATGCCTGTGGTGAGGCAGCAAATACAGGAGTTCACGGAGCTAATAGGCTGGCAAGCAATTCTCTGTTGGAGGGACTTGTATTTGGAAGAAGAAGTGCAGAGTATATTAATGCCAACATTAAAGATATTAAGCTGGAAGAAGTAAATGTTTCGAATATTTCCAGAGCTTCAGGAAAAACTTTGAATATAATAGATGTAAGAAATGAAATAAAAACACTAATGGATGCCTATGCCGGAATCGAAAGAAACGGACCAGACATGGAAAAGGCACTGAATCGCATAAATGAGATAATAAGCCGCCTTGAAGATGCAGGCATGGGAAGCATTAGCGCAATGGAAACCCTTAACATTGCTTATATTGCATCTCTCATACTAAAAGGCGCCATTGCAAGGAAGAAAAACTGCGGCAGCCATTACAGAACGGACAGTGAGTAATAGGAGGATTTTCAATGCTGGATAATATTATTATTGACAGGATAATAAAAAACGCTCTGGAAGAGGATCTTGGCTGGGGGGATGTGACAACTGATTCTATTATAGCGGATACGTCTATTATCAAAGGGAATTTTATTGCAAAGGAAGAAGGAATTGTCTGTGGTATAGAAGTATGCAGACGAGTATTTGAAATATTAGACGAAAGCATTGGTTTTCAAGCTCATATGCGGGATGGACAAAAGGCCGGCAAAGGGGATATTATAGCAGAAATAAGCGGTAATGCAAGAAGTATATTAAAAGGTGAAAGAACTGCTTTAAATTTCTTCCAGAGGATGTCAGGGATAGCCACATTGACTTCCAAATATGTTTCTGAAATCTCCGGATTGAAGACAAAGATTGCAGATACCCGAAAGACTGTACCTGGACTCAGGATTTTGGATAAATATTCCG
This sequence comes from Gracilibacteraceae bacterium, assembly GCA_012519325.1. Taxonomy (GTDB): domain Bacteria; phylum Bacillota; class Clostridia; order Lutisporales; family Lutisporaceae; genus BRH-c25. Next base: position 3,092 of record JAAYQK010000108.1, read on the forward strand.
TAAAAGTCGGAGGTGGCTTCAACCATAGGTTCAACCTTTCGGACATGGTGCTTATTAAGGATAACCATATAAAAGCTGCAGGAGGTATAGCCCCTGCTGTTGCAGCAGTAAAAGAGAAGTGTTCTCATGGGTTGAAAGTAGAAGTGGAAGTGGAATCAATAAAGGAGCTTATGGAAGCTATGGAAGCCGGAGCAGATATAGTTATGCTGGATAACATGACTCTGGAAATGATGAAGGAAGCTGTAAGTATTGCAGAAGGGAAAGTGCTGTTGGAAGCTTCAGGGAATATAACAATTGACGGGGAGAGGGGAGTCAGGGCAGTTGCAGAGACAGGGGTAGACATTATATCTGCAGGTTCTCTTACGAATTCTGTGAAGGCAATGGACATAAGCCTAAGATTCTTATAGTCAATCAGCTTTGGAATAGTTCGCCATTTATTAAGAAAACTAGACTAAGGCTGTTTTTATTGTATTTTTTGAAGGTCCTTTTTTCCAGGGTTTTAATATGTTAAAATGGTAGTGGAATTAACAAGGAATTGAGGTGATATGTTGAGCAATGTATACAGTATTACGCCAATAATTCTTGCTGCCGGAGAAGGAAAGAGGATGTACTCTAAAGTACCTAAGGTGCTGCATAAGGTATGCGGGATACCTATGGTAAAGCATGTCATTAACTGTGCCAGAGAAATATCCGATGTAGAACCTGTTGTGGTGATAGGACACGGAGCGGAACAGGTGCGCAAGGAAATCACCGGTGTTAGATTTGTTGAGCAGGAAAGACAGCTTGGTACGGGCCATGCGGTTATACAGGCGGAAAAGTATATAATTGACGGCGATATACTTATACTATACGGGGATACACCGCTGCTTAAACCCGAAACCCTTAAAGAGATGCACCGGGTGCATCAAGAAGAAGGCTGCAGTGTGACAATACTGACTTCCGATATGGAGGATCCGACAGGTTACGGAAGGATAGTTAGAACTTAGGAGAAGCTTGTGAAAGCAATTGTAGAAGATAAAGATGCCGACTGTAATACTAAGCTAATAAAAGAAATCAACTCCGGGATATATTTCTTTAACGGTAAAGAGCTTAGAGAAGCGCTGGGACATCTAAAAAATGACAATGTCCAAGGAGAATACTATCTTACCGATGTCATCGGTATAATGAGAAACAAAGGCCTTAAGGTAGGAGCCTTTAAAACCGGAGATACTGAAGATATAATGGGAGTGAACAACAGATATCAGCTGAGTGTGGCAAATAAAATTATGCAAAGCAGAATAGCAAAGAAGCTTATGCTGTGCGGAGTGACAATGATTGATCCGGACAGCACCTATATAGAGGCTTCTGTAGTAGTTGAGAAGGATGTTACGATATACCCCGGCTGTATACTTGAGGGAAATACGGTTATACAAGAGGATTCGGTGATAGGTCCCTATTCAAGAATCAAGGATGGGAAAATAGGCATGGGAGTATGCGTACAAAACTCAATAGTACTGGAAAGCTCTATAG
>JAAYQK010000109.1 GCA_012519325.1 Gracilibacteraceae bacterium
AATATCCCCTTGTTCATGGGCACAATATAGGGTGTATAAAAGACACCGATCTTTTCTCCAAAAAGATTCCCGACCTGCTGTTCAATTTCAATGGAATGATTATCTCTTCCAAGTTTATATGCCTTTACACTCTCATTATTATCCAGAAAACTCTCAACCAGTTTATCAGTTTTTGACAGGCTGGTAACACCTGCCTTTGAATCAATTATTACCGATTTCATGTCAATCAGCTTTCCATGTACCAACGGTGCAAGACCTAACATTGCGCCGGTACAGTAACAGCTGGGATTTGACACCACAAAAGCATTCATTATATTTTCTTTGTTCAGCTCCGGAATTCCGTACACAGGACTTGCCGATAACTCGCCTTTATTCATTGCAGCACTGTTATCATCGCTTATATCTATAACCTTCTTACCCTGCTTGACCGCTTCGCTGATAATACTGCCGGAATTCTTATGAGGCAGCCCATTGAATATTATATCCGACTTCTCAATAGCATCGAACATGCTCCATTTATAATACTTTTCACTGGTACAATCACTTAGCTGAGACTCACTAAAGAACGTACTTATCTGTGCTGCAGGATGACTGGCTATAAGTTTTGATAAAGCGTTTGCTATATATGCTTCTGCTCCGATTATTCCCACCCATACCATAATTATCTCTCCTTTATATATATAATAACTTTGTTTTAGATATAACATATGAAATGATTGGGATATGCTACAATGGTGAATTGGGTTACGCGTTTCGTGTTACGCGTTTCGCATATTTGGGTAAGGCTTCGAAGCTCCACCCTAACACCCGTAACGCGTAACCTTAAGCCCAGAAGAAACACCCAAACAAAGCACAAGGTAAAAAGCTCTATAGCCCATAGCCCATTGTCGCACACCTTATTCACACTTCATTATATCTGATAGTATCTTCCTGCCGTTCTTTATTGCCTCCATTACAGCTTCAACCGAAGGACCTCCTATTGTTTTTCTTCTGTTTACACAGGTTTCCATATCTATGAATTCATATATGTCCCCATCAATTAAATCTGAATGGGCTTTAAACTCCTCCAAAGAAAGCTCTTCCAAAGCCTTGTTATTCATTATGCAATAGTTCACAAGCTTTCCTGATATCTCATGGGCACTTCTGAAGGAAATGCCCTTTTGAACCAAATAGTCTGCCAGATCTGTGGCATTTAAGAATCCACCCCTTAGGTTTTCTTTGATTTTGCAGGTATTAACAGTTACTGTATCAAGCATCGGTATGAATACCGATATACAGGTCTTTAAAGTATCTCCTGCATCAAATACTGCTTCCTTATCCTCCTGCATATCCTTGTTGTAGGCAAGGGGCAGTCCCTTAAGCATTGTCAGAAGGTTCATAAGGTCTCCATAAACTCTCCCCGTTTTCCCTCTGATAAGCTCCGCAACATCAGGATTTTTTTTCTGAGGCATAATACTGCTGCCGGTGCTGTAAGCGTCATCCATCTGCAAATATCCGAATTCTCCGGTGCACCAAATAATGATTTCCTCGCAAAACCGGCTTAAATGCATCATGGATATAGCACAGCAGTTAACATACTCTACGGCAAAATCCCTGTCAGATACCGCATCCATCG
>JAAYQK010000110.1 GCA_012519325.1 Gracilibacteraceae bacterium
CCGAGCGTGAAAAGAAAGCAGCAGAGCGCAGGGCAGAGATGATGAAGAGATTCGCACCTCCTCCGGGAAGCGATGGCGAGGACGCACCTCCTCCACCACCCATGTGGGGCGTACCCGAAGGCGGCGAGCCCTTCGGAAGAGCCCGTAAGGATCTGGATTGGGTTGATCCCAGCAAGAAATAAAGCAAATACATAATAAACAGAGCGAAGACTTCCGGAGCAATCCCGAAGCTTCGCTCTTTTATTCGGATGGCTGCAGGGTGAGCCTTGTTCGTCCGCTTCTTATTGCCGGTGGTGAGCTGCGTTTACAGGCTTGCTATTGGCATCAGCTGTCTGCGGACGTATAATTTTGCTCCTGCATTTATCATCATTCGCCATTCATCATTCATAAAAAATCGGAGAGCGCTTTGCTCTCCGAAAAGATATGAAATACTCAGCGGTAGGGATACAAATTAAACTATGCTTTATCGGAAGGAGTATAAAACAGCTGGGAATAATAGCCCCTTCCGTTTTCGTTGACATAATATCCGATGGCTATATATGTAAAATCAGGATCCAGAATGTTTGCCCTGTGGAGCTCCGAATTCATCCACGCGTCGACCATATCCTCGGGCGTTTTAAATCCGTATGCAAGGTTTTCGCCGGCGGCCTTATACTTCAGGGAGTATTCGGCGAAAACGGTAAAGCATCTCTGCCCGTTGGGCCTCGTATGAGAAAACGACTGGGCAGCCTCAAATGCTCTCAGGTCGGCGGCCTCCGTCAGGGTATCAAGCTCCAGAAGCTCGGAGAGCCCCGCTTTCGCGCGCTCGGCATTGACAAGGCTTATGACACGGGTTCTGAACAGCTTTACCGCATCCTCTTCCGGCGCCGTCTCATCTGCAAAAGCCGCCATGGACAGGCATGAGAAGCATAGTATGAACGCCAGAAAAAGGATATTTGCTCTGAACAGTGGTCTTTTTTTCATATGGATAACCTCCGTATAGCCTGTCCGGTTGACACAAAAGCGTATATGGAGACTATCCAGCAACTTTCGGCAACCGGCTGTCATGGTCAAAATATTATTTGACTTTAGACCCTTGGCTTTGCGTCCCTGCCTTTCGACAGGTTTGCCTTTTCGATTTTTCGTTTGTTTTAATATGGATATATGTAATTATTAATGAGGATTTACAATGATCAGGATATAAAAAACTCCGTGCAGGTTACCTGAACGGAGCTCATCTTTATATGGATGATTACCTTCGGCAACCGGCTGTCATGGTCAAAATATTATTTGACTTTAGACCCTTGGCTTTGCGTCCCTGCCTTTCGGCAGGTTTGCCATTATCGGATGTAAACGTTACACTTTTGACCGTATTTTACACGTTATTGCAGGATTTGTCAATAGTATTTATATATTTTATACCAGGATTCGCATTTTTATCATCTGACATATAACATATTATTATTCTACGTAAGCGTATGCGGACTGCCTGTCGGTTCACAAATATATATCGGATTTAATTTGTAACATATAATTGACAAAATGCACAAAAAATATATATAATATTTATGCAATAATAGTTTCACAAAGAAAATATGAAGTTAAATGAAATTATTTTTGAAATTATATTGACAAAATACGAATTTGTTGTATAATCAAGGAAACCAATAGAAAATAATGTAAAAGTTTTGGCAAACTCATCGAAAGATGGGGACGCAAAGCTCAGGAGCCTAAACCGAGTTGATTTGCGAAATCTTCTCGCACTGGCAGTCCGGCCGCATAGTATGCGCCTAACGGCGTATGTTATGTGGCTTTTTTATAAATCATTTTTCCTGCTTGGCGTTAACCGGGCCCAAAGGGCTTAGGTGCAAATATGGATATAAAATATGTAATTAAACTATGTAATTATTAATGAGGTGAGGAGTATGAATTGCAAGATCAAGAAAAAATCCGGAAAACCCGGCGCAAGAATCTTGGTCGTGTTTTTGCTGACCGCTCTGCTGCTGTCGTTTGCACCCTATGGGCTGACAGGGCAGGCGGAGTATGATAGTAATACTTTCGCAATCAGCGACAAGGCAGGGAGTATAGCAGCTATCCCGGAAGACCTCGAACAGGGACAGATCTGGACGGGGAAGTCAGTTGATTTAGTTACCGAAAATGACGATAAGTTCGAAATCACTCTGTCGGCTCTGGGCCATCAGTACAAGGTGGAAAACGAAGAAAACAAGCCCGTTAATGTTGTTTTCGTGCTGGATGTATCAAGCAGTATGCTTGATAAAGGCAATAACAGAAATGATAATAAAATAAATAAAGCCATTACCGCTCTTAACGCGGCGGCTGCTCAAATCAGAGCCCAGAACAGCAATAACAGAATCGGCGTGGTTACATTCGCCGCAGTTGCAAATGTGCTTGTGGATCTGAATAGTCAAGACATTAATCTTAAATATGAAAGCAATCGTACATACGGTCGTGTAAAAAACCTTGTTACAAACAAAGTCAACTCGCTTGAACAGGGTACAAACATCCAGTTTGGCTTAAACAAAGCCTATCATATGCTTAATGACGCCGATAACAAGAATAGCGCAAAGCCTATCATAATTCTTCTTTCCGACGGCCATGCAAACCATCACAGAACAGATGTGGATAAGATTCCTGTAAATTCCAGTAAAAGTGATTGGAATCAGAATCTGTTTTCCAATGGAGTTACCGAGGCTGCCTGGATACTGAGACAGGCGGAGCAGCTGAAAAAGCAGATGAATAAGCTGCTGATATATACAATCGGCTATGATATAGGCAGTGACAATGCCGCAAAAGCTTCGCTTGATCCAAGCAGGGCAAATATCACGGCATTATGGAATAATACCGGTTTCAAAAATATACTTGGCACTTCATCGGTTGATGATGCTGTAAAAAAATACAACTATCCTGTAAAGTACTATTCAAGCAAAATAGATGACAACGACCTGAGCGAGATCTTTTCCAACATAATCAAAGAGATAAGTTATCCGTCCCCGCTCAAAAGCAGTTCCGAGCTGGTTATAACGGACACTGTTTCCGATGATTTTAAATTGTTGGGAGATTTGGTCGTAAGTCTGGACCGCAATTTAAACGGTGTTGTGGAAAGCAGTGAAAAATATATACTGACCGGAAGCGGTGGCGTTTATTCCACAACCGCTCTGCCGGGGCTTACGGTAGAAATTACTGAAACCGACAATGGCGGTGAAATCACACGTCTTCTCAGGTGGACAATACCGGCTGATTTGCTTCCGGTAAACGAATACGACACTTCAGGAAGCACACCTGTGCTGATTAAGAAGCTTCCCATCTCCCTGAAATTCACGGTTGATCTGAATAACAAAGGCGAGGGGACATATTATACAAACTACAACAACAAGTCGGAGTATGACAACAGAGGCAGTAATCCCGGCGCGTTCAGTACAATTGAGCCCGCAATCGGCAATCCCTATTATTATGAAGCGGCCGGTGGCAATGACGATGGTTTCGTTCCTAAATCCGGACGCGGTCTAGGTGCCGACGGTGTCGCTTCAATCCCGATGGACAACACCGGTAAAATTACACTGGTATGCGATGCGGGTACCCTCAGCTTCGGCAAAGTGGTCGCAGCATATGACGGTGTTAAAAAGGGACCCGTTACCAGTTTCATGTTTGATATATCCATTTCGGGGTATACAGGAACCGGTACAATCTATAATGGCGACGGCACGACTGCAGGCACTTTTAACATCAATAACGGCAATGCCCAGATCAGCCTTGCAGACAGGCAGTATGCCGAGATAGAAAACATAAAGATAGGCACATCCTATACAGTGACCGAATATGCCGAGAGCGGTTATTTGACAACCATTGACGGCATTGAAAAGAACAAGGCTCAAGGAAATATATCCAGATCCCAGGGCAGAATTACCTTTACAAATACATATTTTGCAACAGCTGAAATTGCAATTGATAAAGCAATTCACAGGCTTTATGACAGTGTTTCGGTTCCCTCCGGCGTGACATTTAAATTCGGACTGTTCAGGAAAACAGGTGATGACTATATAAGAATTGACGGGCCGGAAGCTTCGATAACCACATCGTCGGCCAACAATTACGATACCAGCATGTCCGTTAGAATCAAAAAGCTCGTTGAAGAAGGGCTGTTAGGTCTGGGTAAAGACAGCGTTAAATTATACATACACGAAATACCCATGTCGGGCACTGCTCCGGAAGGCTGGACGATGGATGACGGATATGTGCCTGTTACAATCGACAAAAGCGGAAATGTCACTTATCCGGCAGGACAGACGGCTGCAGTCTTTACCAACAGCTATGTACCAAAGGCCAATCTGAAGATTTCCAAGCATTTATCCGGCGGAACTGCTCCCGAGGGCGGATTTGAATTCACCGTAACGCTTGGTTCAAACCTGAGCTTTTCGTACAGCAAAAACGGTGTTGCAGCCGGAACTATAACAGGCTCCATGGAGTTCACGCTTGGAAAAGACGATTATATTGTTATTCACGATATTCCCGTTGGAACTCCATATACGGTAACAGAAGCGGATTACAGCAGCGAAGGTTTTGTATCCGACCTGACGACGGAAAGAATGAGCGGCACAATCGGGCAGGGCGGAACCGAGGTCAAGGTTACCAATACCTATTACAGAAGCAATATTGAGGTTACAAAGCAAATAGAGGGCGGAGATCCCGATAAGGTGTTTACCTTCAGATTGGTAAGAGACCAAAGCGCTGTAACCGGCTTTAGCTACAAAATCGGCACAGAAATTAAAACCTCACAGGACGGAACCTTCAGCCTTAAAGGCGGACAGACGGCAACTCTTCTTAATCTGCCTGTCGACGTCACTTACCTCATAATTGAAACGGATGCACCGGGTTATTCTGTGACCGGCGGCAGCACGAAGAGCGTCGGGCTTGAAAGAGGAGTGGTTCCCAGCGTCACATTCAAAAACGTCTATAAAACCGGATCCCTCACCGTCGAAAAGACAGTCAAGGTAGACGGGGAAAATGTGACCGATGAGGAAATGCTCGGTGTGAAATATACCATTGAGGTCACTTTCACGGGCAACGGATATCTTAAAGGAATCGTCCCGCCGGAAGGCGCCGTTTCAAGCGGTGAAAGCAAATACATAATTGAGCTGGCTCACGGAGAAAACGCAACCTTTAACGGAATTCCCGAAGGTACAAATTACACTGTCAGGGAAACGGGCGGCAACGGAGCAGATGATGTCAGGTATATAACCTCGCCGACGGGGACGATCGGCTATAATGAAAATGATACCGTAAATATCATAAACAGCTTCCTTACTCCCGCCGGGCTGACGGTGAGCAAATATGTGGATGATACAAACAATCCCGGCCTTGATGCAGGTTCCTTTGAGTTCATGATATTCTTCTATGAAATCCAGGACGGCGAACCTGTCCCCTATGTGCTTGCGGAAGAAGAACAACCCGACGGTTTAAACCAGTATTACACTATGGAAGGTCCGGCATACGGATATTACACCTTCTCGCTGACCAACGGAAAGTCCATAAACTGGAGTAACCTGCCTGTAGGAGTCAGCTTCGCGATAGTGGAAAAAGATAACCGCGGGGCGAAGAGCACCACGGCCGGCGTATCAGGAAACGCATTGGCATATGATTTGCCGTCCGATTCGCTTCCTGCGTTCATAGCCGGAGATCCGTATCTGGTATCAGCATCGGTAAGCCCGATAGTTATCGGTTCAATCGACCAGGATCCCGCAGGCGACAATCCGGTAAGCATAGACTTTAAAAATGATTTCAGCGTAACTGCGGGAACGCTTACATTGACAAAGGCGCTTGACGACAAAGCCGGAATATGCGCCGATGAGTTTGAATTCATTGTTGCGTTTTCCGGTCAGTCCGGAGAAATCGGCTGTTCGCAGGACATCGCGCCGCTGGATGACGAGAGTTTATATGAGTTTGCGAGCGAATTTGAGGGCGCTGTTGTCTATAAAGTCACACTTGAGGCGAATCAATCCGTTACTTTCTACGGACTGTTGAAGGGAACATACTATTGGATAGTTGAGCTCCCGACAAAAGCGGACAGTACGGTATTCACAGGAGCTGATTTCAGCAGTCTGATTAACGGATGCGCGGCAGCCGGCGGTATATTTACGCAGGGTGCGGATGAATGGACTACCGGAAACGTGAATATCACCTGCACAAATACCTATGTCGCGCCGACCACTTCAACAGTTAAAACGGCAAATCCGACCACAGTATCAAAGAATACGCCGGTATTCTATACCGTCGAGGTTACAAATACCTCCGACAAGACTGTTTACCTTTATGCCATCGAGGACGACAGGCTGGACGAGGCTGTTGAGGGAAGCATACTGCTCAACGGCAGTGCTGACGGATTTGTTCTGGACGCAGACCCTGAGGACGGCACAAGGACTCCCGCTGTTGTCATTGACGAGCCTGTTGAAATGGCGCCCGGCGCAAAAGCAACCCTTACGTATACCGTAATATTTACATCTTACGGAGATAAGCTGAACACCGCTACCTCATATGCGTATTATCCGATTGAAAGCTATAAGCCGCCGCTGGAGCTGACGATGCTGGCTGCTTCGGAAAACAGCCGTTATGAGATTACATCCTCCGACGATGCAACCGTTACCGTTCTTCCCGATTCATCAATCGCTGTGGAAAAGACGGTTAGCGGCGGCGGAGAATATCAGGATACCGTTGTTGTCAATTATCTGGATACGGTCACATACAGGGTGACTATTACCAACGACAATGAAGCGGCCCTGTCAAATATCAGGCTGTATGACGCGCTGGTGTCCGGTGCCGCAAATATAGGCGCAGTTCTGGGCGAAGCAACGCTTTATCCCGTCGTCAGCGGTTATGAGGTCCGCTTCTATACGGATGAGGAGAAGACAGAACCGGCCGTACTCTTACCCGGACAGTCAATCGTGCTCACATATGACGCACAGGCTACGGAGGATTATGAAAATACGGCCACCGCGGAGGCCTTTGACGGATTAAAGGATATCAGTGCCTCCGACACGGCGAAAGTCATACTCACGGCTCCCACCATCGAGGTGGAAAAGGCCGCGTCAAAGGTATGGGTGTTTACAAACGAGGCGACGGATTATACGGTAACAATTAAGAACACCTATTCGCTGCCCCTCGAGCTTGTAAGCATCAGCGATACCATGTTCAAGTTTGCCTATGAGTATTGGGCCGATGATATAACGATAGCCGTTGGTTCAGATATAATAGACCCGTCGGACTACGAAATTGATGACGAAACCGGCACCCTCGTCTTCAGAGAGGGAGCGCGTCCCAGCTTCGCTCCCGGTGAGACCGTGACCGTGACATACAAGGTTTGGTTCTACGAAGCCGGTGATTATACAAATAATGTCGAGGCAAAGGCAGTATACAAAGGGAAAAATGCTCAAGACACCGACAAGAGCAACAATTCCGTAACGGTTAAGGTTAAGGATCCTTCGGCGGATATGGCGGTGGTTAAGCTGGCCAACGGTCAGAATACCGTAACCGTTGAATCGGGTTCCACAGTCACCTATACCGTAACCGTGACGAACACCGGTGAGGCTCCCCTCTGTCTGTATAGCATGGAAGACGAAATGTTTGGGTTCTCCGATGTTTCGATCACAAGCCTGATGCTGTACGACGGCACGGACTCCATACCGCTTGTATACAATGTGGATGCGGAAAATCAAATCCTTACTATTGAAATGCCCGGCGAGGATTGGCTCTTCTTCAGACCCGGCGCGAGCGCAGTTCTCACCTATACAAGAGCTATGACTGCGGACTACACCAATACTGTCACAGTCAATACCATGAAGGGCAACGAGGATGCTTTAAGTGATACATCCACAGCTACTGTCAGGATAGCAGATGCCCCGCCACCACCACCACCGCCACCACCACCGCCTCCTCCACCACCACCTCCGACACCCACACCCACACCACCATCGCCTTCACCCACACCCGAGCCGGAGCCCGGTCCGGCACCTGAGCCAATTGAAGACGAGACCGGAATACTGGGCGATGCGGATAAGCCGGAGGAAGACATTGCCGGAGACTATGATAAACCCGAGGAAGAGAGCGTTTCCGGTGATTATGAGAAGCTCCCGCAGACAGGCGGCACCTCATCGGCAACAGTTTTAGGTATTATCGGACTTGGATTTATTACCGTATCATCGGTAGTGCTTGCCCTCTTTAAGAAAAAGAAAAAAGCAAAATAATTAAATAAGCATCCGGGGTGCCGCAAAGCAAAATATGCTTTACGGCACCCCGGTATTTTTCACACAGGCTCCCTCTTGAGGGAGCTGTCGCCGGAGGCGAAACGTGGGAGGCGACATCCTAAGGCTAAACTTGCATGCCTTTGCGCCCCGCTACAGGCATGCAAAGTATGCGCAGGCATGTTTACATGCCTGTATGACTAGTCATGTCCGCCGGCAGAGGTCAGAAGCCGGAATCCGGAATTAAAATATCATATCCTCCTTCTGATGTCTGCTTTTTGCTTAGCGCTGCATACTTCGCGGCCATGATAAATCATGGCCCTACAGTGGTTAACATAAAGCTGCAAAACACATAAGCATATAAAACGTAGAGTCCGACAGCAAAGGGAAGAAGCAGCAGGCGACCGTACAAGCTATCGCATCAACCCATAGGGAAAGCCATCAAAGATGGCTCCGGACTAGTCATGTCCGCCGGCAGAGAGCAAAAGCCGGAAACCGGAATTTAAAATATCATATTCTTCTTCTGCTGTCTGCTCAGCGCTGCCTGCTTCGCGGCCATGATAAATCATGGCCCTACGGTGGTTAACATAAAGCTGCAAAACACATAATATCATAATAATAAAGGGAGCGTTGCAAAAACCCACATTTTACAACGCTCCCTATTTGGATTAAATCCGCATCCCTCGTCCACTAATTTCTAAAAGAGGACTCCCTCCGGCGCAAAGTCTTGCTGTACAAGACTTATGCGCCACCTTCCTCAAGAGGGAGGCTGATTAGTGCTGCGGTTTTGTAGTTTCGTTTCTATCGTCTACTAGCAACCAATTTCTATTTCCTAGTTACTATTTCCTAGCAACTATTCAGTATTTTATAAATCTATCTCCGGGGACGCCGCATATGGAGCACTTTTCCGGCACAGCCATTTCTATATTTCCGCACACGGGGCACAGATAATAGAAAACCTCTTGTGTATTATCCATGTTTTCCAGAGCTTCTTTATACAGCCTGGCATGAACCTCCTCTGCCTTCATGGCAAAGGTAAAAATGGCAGCTGCGGCCTTGTTGCCCTCCTCATTTGCGGCGGTAACAAAGTCCGGGTACATGGACTTATATTCGCGGGTTTCGCCCTCGACGGCGTCCTTCAGGTTTTCGGCGGTGGATTTGATTTTGCCCGCAACCTCAAGCTCCTTGAGGGCGTGGAGCGTTTCGGCATCGGCTGCGGCTCTGAAAAGCTTTGCCGCATTGAGCTTTCCCTCGGCCTCGGCTTTTTTTGCGTAGGCCGTATATTTCCTGTTGGCCTGGGATTCGCCCGCAAAGGCCTCCATCAGATTGGCATGGGTTTTGCTTTCACTCATTTTTTCAAACCTCCGATTATAATACTCATTAAGATAACACAAAATCTATATCCTATTCCTGTACTGTATATTATAACCTAAAGACATAGAGCTGTCAATATTGATAATCGTTATTAATAACATCATTCAAAATGCTTCCATAATTTTTACACCGTATGAGGGGAGGGATATTCTGCCGGACAGCTCCTGTCCTGTTATCAGCTCTGTGTATTTGCCGTGCAGGTCCAGGGCCTTTTCCTCTTCGCTGAAATTCATCAAAAAGACAAAGCGCCGCTCCCCGTCGGTGCGCAGCTGAGCTGTCACTCCCTCGGGCAGCTCGCAGTCCATGGCCTTCAGGAGACCAAGAGCATCTATAAGACCGGAATAAAAATCCTCCAGAAACCTGTTTTCCGTTCTCGCGGCTATATAGTAGGCCGTCCCGGAGCCGAAGCAGTTTTTGGTGAGGGCCGGTCTGCCCGCGTAAAAGTCGCTCTTGTAGGAGGCCAGGATATCCGCCGTTTCCGCGTGGATGAGCTCGCAAAAGGTGTTCACAGTATATTCGCCCGCCGGACCGGAGCTGCCGTTGGGACTGAAAACAAGGGCGTTTTTATCGGAGTCATACAAGGAATCAACCTCCTCAGCCCAGATGCCGGTCACATTGCGCAAGGGGCCGGGAAAGCCG
>JAAYQK010000111.1 GCA_012519325.1 Gracilibacteraceae bacterium
TAGGATTCATTTTTTTCATACTTGCCATGACTGTCTCGGGCTGGTGGATAAGCAATCAGGTTGTTTCCGTAATACAAGGAGAGGCTGAAATAAGCGTATATTTCAGTGAAGGCACCGATACTGAAGATGCCGTCAAACTTACCGAAGGGATCGGAAGCATTGCCGGAGTGCGTGAAGCAAAGCTGGTTAGTGAAGATGAAGCTTACAGAAGGATGGAAAAAATTCTTGGGAAGGAAGCCCATGTTCTGAAATATTTCGAGGACAACCCTTTTAGCCCCTTCATTGAAGTGAAGATTCAAATAGAGGAAATTGGCCCGATACTGGAAGAATTGGATATGATGACAGGTATTGAGCATGTGAGGGATAACAGGGAGGTGCTGGAACGCATCCTTGGAATTTCACGTATAATAAAAGTATTTGGGTACCTGATTATAACTGTGGCAGGAATATCTACAACAGTAATAATATCTCACATTATAAGAATGGGAATATATGACAGCAGGGAACAAATAAATACCTTAAGACTGATGGGAGCACCGGAGGCTTTTATCGGATTCCCATTCATGCTGGCAGGGCTGCTGCTGACTCTGGGAGGTGGCGTTCTGGCCTCGGTTTTGGCAGCATATTTATTGAAGTTTGTATATATGCAGGTAGCAGGCCCCCTAACCTTTATTCCGCTTCCGCCCAGGGAAAGCCTGACTTTCAATCTTGTTATGCTGATTATATTCCTGAGTGCTTCTCTGGGGACTGTCGGAGGATTTTTCGGGTTGGGGTCTGCAAAAAGCAGATAGCTTCTAAAAATTTTGACGCAGGCCAAAGCCTGCCGGATATTGTAATCAATACAGCCAGATTACTGGCCTATTGAGAGGGGGGTATTGTAAATGGGCTGTGGCTTCAGCTGTCAATGTCATATGGAGAATGGAAGGACTTGTATTGAAAAGGTCCCGATATTCAACAGCCTGAGCCGGGATGAAATGCAGGAAATAGCCGGAATAACCTCGCAGAAAACCTATGAAAAAGGCGAAATGATATATATGGCGGGAGATAAGGGTGAAAAGTTGCAGGTAATTCACACTGGAAAAGTTAAGATATTCAGGCTGTCTGATTCGGGGAAGGAACAGGTAATACGGGTACTGGGACCCGGGGATTTTATGGGAGAACTTTCCCTTTTCAGTGCCAATCCCAGGCTGGATAACGGGGAAGCCCTTGAAAAGACTATAGTATGTATAATAGCCGGAGGAAAAATCAAAGCTATTATGCAGAAGCACCCGGTTATAGCATTTAAAGTAATGGAGGAGCTTAGCAAAAGGCTGGAAAGAGCTGAAAACCTGATAGAAAATATTAATCTTTACGGGGTAGAAAAAAGACTGGCAGATAATTTATTGGCAATGGCAAATGATAAAGGTGAAGTAAATCTGAAAATGAGCAAGGGGGATTTTGCTTCATACATGGGAATGAGCCAGGAAACTTTAAGCAGAAAGCTGTCAAGCTTTCAGGATATGGGATTAATAAAGCTTATAGGACACAGACGGATTATTATATTGAATAAGAAAGGCCTTATTGAAATAAATTAAACAAATAATAACTATTATTGTTAAAAAGTATTTTTTTAAATATGATATAATTAATATATAACAAAGACCAGCTAATTGTTGTCAAGGGTTTTTTGAAAAAATTTAAAAAAACCTTGAAAAGTAAAAAAACGCATAACAACCAGACCACCCAGATTAAGTTAACATAAAATATGTATGGCTGGTCGAGGA
>JAAYQK010000112.1 GCA_012519325.1 Gracilibacteraceae bacterium
AGGAGGAAAGTAAAATGGCAAAGGCAAAATATGAAAGGACCAAACCCCATGTAAACATAGGGACAATCGGTCACGTTGACCACGGCAAGACCACACTTACGGCGGCAATAACAGCTGTACTTTCAAAGTATGGTCAGGCAATGGCAACAAAGTATGACGAAATAGACAAGGCACCGGAAGAGAAGGAAAGAGGAATAACAATAAACACAGCTCATGTTGAGTACGAGACAGCCAACAGGCATTATGCCCATGTTGACTGCCCGGGTCATGCCGACTACGTAAAGAACATGATAACAGGAGCAGCACAGATGGACGGAGCAATTCTTGTGGTATCGGCAGCAGATGGCCCGATGCCTCAGACAAGAGAGCATATACTGTTATCCCGCCAGGTAGGAGTTCCCTACATAGTGGTATTTCTGAACAAGGTTGACATGGTAGATGACGCAGAGCTTATAGAGCTTGTAGAAATGGAAGTAAGAGAACTTCTTACAGAGTATGAATTTGACGGAGACAATGCACCTATCATAGCCGGGTCAGCATTAAAGGCACTGGAGTGCGGCTGCGGGAAAGAAGACTGTGAATGGTGCAAGCACATACACGATCTAATGGATGCAGTTGATAAATTCATACCTACACCTGACAGGCAGACAGACAAACCGTTCCTTATGCCTGTGGAGGATGTATTCTCAATAACGGGAAGAGGAACCGTAGCGACAGGAAGAGTTGAAAGAGGGACTGTAAAGGTATCGGATACGGTAGAGATAGTAGGGCTTGCAGATGAGCCGAGATCCACAGTAGTAACGGGAGTGGAAATGTTCAGGAAGCTTCTTGAGCAGGCAGAGGCAGGAGACAACATAGGCGTGCTGTTAAGAGGAGTACAGAGGAATGAGATAGAAAGAGGTCAGGTACTGGCGAAGCCGGGATCAATAAAGCCCTATACACATTTCAAAGCGCAGGTATACGTACTGACGAAGGAAGAGGGCGGAAGGCACACACCGTTTTTCAACGGATACAGGCCGCAGTTTTATTTCAGGACAACAGACGTGACAGGAGTAATTGAATTACCGTCAGGAGTAGAAATGTGCATGCCGGGGGACCATGTGGAAATGACAATAAAGCTGATAACACCGATAGCAATAGAAGAAGGGCTGAGATTTGCAATACGTGAAGGCGGAAGAACAGTCGGATCAGGTGCTGTTGTATCAGTAATAGAATAAATCTTTTCAGTTTCTAAGGACTGGGATTATCCCGGTCCTTTGGGACTGTAAAAAATATTTTTTAAAGGTATTGTAATTTGTCCTGAAATGTTATAAAATACATAAGGTTGCGAAACTTATTTAGCATGCGATGAAGTAAGAGGTTGCAGATTAAGCCGTAAGAGGTGTATTCTGGGAGCCGCAGCTGAATTCATTCAGCCGGTGAATTCTTACAGAGTATTGTCCGTTTCTGGAATTCGGGCGACTCTACTGATTATGCTGCTGAGGGTGAAAAAAAGTGTCTGAGATTTCAGGCATTAAAAAAAATAGAACACACCCGGATAAGTGTATAACAGTATGCGGTTGCACGTAAGCAAAATAAAGCGTGCAGCGAAAAGGAGGGAATTGAAAATGGCAAAACAAAAAATCAGAATCAGACTGAAGGCATATGATCATATACTGATCGATCAGTCGGCAGAAAGAATAGTTGAAACAGCAAAAAGGACGGGTGCAAAGGTATCAGGCCCTGTGCCGCTTCCGACTGAGAAGGAAATAGTTACGATACTTCGCGCAGTGCACAAGTACAAGGATGCAAGAGAGCAGTTTGAAATGAGAACTCATAAGCGGCTGATTGACATACTGAACCCAACACCAAAGACTGTCGATTCACTTATGAGACTGGATTTGCCGGCAGGCGTCGATATTGAAATAAAGTTATAAAACCAGTCACTAGTCGCGAACCAGATCAAATTTAGTATGACCGCTAAGCGATCCGCTGTAAATTTTGGAGGTGTAACAATGAAAAAAGCAATACTGGGTTTAAAAGTAGGAATGACCCAAATATTTGATAATGAAGGCAGAGCAGTTCCTGTTACTGTAATAGCCGCAAATCCGAATATTGTGGTACAGAAAAAGACCGTGGAAAATGATGGGTACGAAGCAATACAGGTGGGTTTTGACGATAAAGACGAAAAAAAAGTTACGAAACCAATAAAAGGGCACTTTGCAAAGGCAAAGGTTGCAACAAAAAGATATCTCAGGGAATTCAGGTTTGAAGATGCAGGATCTTACGAAGTCGGCCAGGAAATAAAGGTGGATATCTTTAAGGAAGGCGACAGAGTAGATATAAGCGGAGTATCAAAGGGTAAAGGATTTACAGGTGCCATCAAGAGGCATAATTACAGCAGAGGGCCGATGAGTCACGGTTCTAAATATCACAGATCCGCAGGTTCAATGGGAGCCTCAGCTAGCCCCTCAAGAACACTTCCCGGGAAAAAGCTTCCGGGACATATGGGTGCAGAAAATACAACAGTGTTAAACCTCGAGGTAGTAAAGGTTGATCCGGAAAAGAATATCATTCTTGTAAGAGGCGGAGTTCCGGGGATAAGAGGTTCACTGGTAATGATAAAAGATACGGTGAAAGCTTGATAAAGCATTCGGGGTAGAAAGGAGGATGTAAAATGCCTAACGTAGCACTTTACAACGTAAGCGGCAAACAGGTTGGAGAAATCGAATTAAGTGAAAATATATTCGGCGCAGATGTAAACATTGAGGCGATGCACCAGGTGGTTAAGATGTACCTGGCAAACCAGAGACAGGGAACTCAGTCAGCCCTCACCAGAGCTGAGGTAAGAGGCGGAGGGAGGAAGCCCTGGAGACAGAAAGGAACAGGCAGGGCAAGACACGGAAGCATCAGATCACCGCAGTGGAGAAAGGGCGGCGTTGTGTTTGCTCCAAAGCCAAGATCATACAGGTATACAGTGCCTAAGAAGATAAAAAGAATAGCAATGAAGTCTGCATTAAGCTCAAAGGTTAACGATAATAGCTTAGTTGTTATTGAGGAGCTGAATTTTGATGAACCAAAGACAAAGCAGGTAGTAAGCTTGCTTGAGAATCTTAAGGTTGATTCCAAAGCACTTATCGTTTTGGCTGACAATAATGAGAATGTTGTTAAATCGGCAAGGAACATAAAAGGCGTAAAGACCACTTTAGTAAACACATTGAATGTGTATGACATCCTGAACCATGAGAAGTTTATTATAACAAAGGATGCTGTTAAAAAAGTTGAGGAGGTGTATGCATAATGAACGCTTACGATATAATCAGAAAACCGGTAATCACCGAAAAAAGCATGAACGAAATGGCAGACAAAAAATACACCTTCATAGTTGATGTCAATGCTAACAAAACAGAAATAAAAAATGCCGTTGAAGAGATATTCAAAGTAAAGGTAGACAAAGTCAACACAATAAAAGTACTGGGCAAAATGAAGAGAATGGGGAAATATGAGGGAAGAAGGCCCAGCTACAAAAAAGCAGTTGTGAAGCTTACAAAAGATAGCAAAGGCATCGAATTCTTCGAAGGACTGTAAAAGGAGGAGAAAAAATGGCAATTAAAAAGTATAATCCGACTTCTCCAGCTAGACGTAATATGACGGTTTCAACCTTTGAAGAAATTACAAAAACCGAACCGGAGAAATCCCTGGTTGAAATATTAAAAAGTAAAGCTGGAAGAAATAATTACGGTAAGATAACAGTAAGGCATAGAGGGGGCGGACATAAGAGACAGTATAGGATAATTGACTTCAAGAGAGACAAGGTTGATATACCGGCAAAGGTAGCATCAATCGAGTATGATCCTAACAGGTCTGCCAATATAGCACTTCTTAATTATGCCGATGGCGAAAAGAGATATATTATTGCTCCATATGGGCTTCATGTGGGAGACACGGTTATATCATCGGAAAATGCCGATATAAAGGTTGGAAACGCTTTGCCTTTAAGAAGCATACCAATAGGTACGATAATTCATAATATTGAGCTAAAGGCAGGCAAGGGAGCTCAACTGGTCAGATCTGCAGGGAATTCTGCACAGCTAATGGCCAAGGAAGGGGATTATGCACAGGTAAGGCTTCCATCCGGAGAAGTAAGAATGATCAGGATTGAATGTAAGGCTACAGTAGGCCAGGTAGGAAACCTGGATCATGAAAATATTACATTAGGCAGTGCCGGCAGAAAGAGGCGCATGGGCATAAGGCCCACAGTAAGAGGTTCTGCAATGAACCCTGTAGATCATCCTCATGGCGGTGGTGAAGGCAGGTCGCCTATAGGAAGACCGAGTCCTGTTACTCCTTGGGGTAAGCCGACACTGGGATACAAGACAAGGAACAAAAAGAAGCTATCAAACAAGTTCATTATAAAGAGAAGGAATGAGAAATAGTACTCGAAAGGAGGCAAATCAATGAGCCGCTCAACAAAAAAAGGACCTTATGTTGATGAGAAGCTATTAAAAAAAATTATAGATATGAATAAGGCCAACAAAAAGGTTGTGATTAAGACCTGGTCAAGGAGTTCAACGATATTTCCTGAAATGGTCGGTCATACCATAGCTGTATATGACGGAAGGAAGCATGTTCCCGTATATATGACAGAGGATATGGTTGGGCACAAACTGGGTGAATTTGCTCCTACCAGAACTTTCAGAGGTCACGGACATCATACGGAAAGATCCACAGCTCTGAAATAGGAAGAAGCATCAAACTTAGTGATAATATGGAAGGAGGTATTCCCTGTGGAAGCTAGAGCTAAAGCTAAATATATTAGAATCTCCCCAAGAAAGGTTAATATAGTTATAGACTTAATCAGAGGCAAAAGGATTGGTGAAGCCTTTGCGATATTGAAACATACGCCGAAAGCAGCATCAGCGATACTGGAGAAGCTCTTAAAATCAGCAGTGGCCAACGCTGAGAATAATTATGACATGAATGTCGATAAATTGTATATCTCAGAAATTTATGCCACTCAGGGACCTACTCTTAAGAGGTTTAGGGCAGCTTCACACGGCAGAGGTGTAAGGATACTGAAAAGAACAAGCCATATAACATTGGCGGTTAAGGAAAAAGAGTGAAGAAGGAGGGATTTTAGTGGGCCAAAAGGTAAATCCACACGGACTAAGAGTTGGCATTATTAAGGATTGGGACACAAAGTGGTATGCAGATGATAAGAGCTTTGCAGATTTTCTTGTGGAAGATAACAAGATAAGAGAGTTCTTGAAAACCAAGCTTTTCACTTCGGGTGTTTCAAGAATTGAAATAGAAAGAACTGCCGGAAAAATAAAGATGAATATACATGTGGCAAAGCCCGGTATGGTAATTGGAAAGGGCGGAGCCGGAATTGAAGAACTTAAGAAAGAACTGGAAAAGCTAGCTAACAACAAGGGTGTTACAATAAATATTACGGAAATAAAGGTACCGGAATTGGATGCGCAGTTGGTTGCTGAAAATATTGCAGCACAGCTGGAAAGGAGAATATCATTCAGAAGGGCAATGAAGCAGTCAATGCAGAGAACAATGAGAGCGGGTGCAAAGGGTATAAAGGCTATGTGTGCAGGCCGTCTTGGCGGAGCGGAAATTGCAAGAAGTGAATGGTATCGTGAAGGAACAATACCTCTACAGACTTTGAGGGCAGATATAGATTATGGATTCGCAGAAGCACATACTACCTATGGAAGAATAGGTGTTAAGGTCTGGATATATAAGGGGGAGGTTCTTCCACAAGCCAAAACTCGTAAGAACGAGCAGGCTAAGCTGAATGAAGCAGCTGCGGAAGGAGGAGAAGCATAATGTTGATACCAAAAAGAGTCAAGCACCGTAAGCAGATGAGGGGCAACATGAGAGGCAAGGCAACAAGAGGTAATTATATTTCATATGGCGAGTTCGGGCTTCAGGCTACTGAGCCGGGTTGGATCACAAGCAATCAGATTGAAGCAGCCAGACAGGCAATGACAAGGTATACAAAAAGAGGCGGCAAAATCTGGATAAAAATATTCCCTGATAAGCCGGTAACTCAGAAACCTGCCGAAACACGTATGGGTTCCGGAAAAGGTGCTCCTGAATACTGGGTATCCGTTGTAAAACCGGGCAGAGTATTATTTGAAATAGCGGGTGTTGAGGAAGAAATTGCCAGAGAGGCTCTCAGGCTGGCAGCAAATAAACTTCCTATAAAGTGTAAGTTTGTTACCCGCCGGGAAACTGAGGAAATGGTTGGTGATGCAAATGAAAGCTAACAAGCTCCGCGATATGTCGGTAAAAGAATTGGAACAGAAGTTGAATGAATTAAAAGGAGAGCTTTTTAACCTTAGATTTCAAATGGCTACAGGACAGCTTGAGAACCCAATGAGAGTGCGCGATGTAAAGAAATCTATTGCTAGAATAAAAACCATCCTTAAAGAAAATGAACTTAAGTCTGTACAGGCAAAGTAGTAAGAAGGAGGTTTAGACTTTGGATAGAAATAATAGGAAAACAAGGATTGGCAAGGTTGTAAGCGACAAGATGGACAAAACAATTGTTGTGGGTATTGAAACATTGGTGCGCCATCCCCTTTACGGCAAATCAATAAAGAGAACAACTAAACTCAAAGCCCATGATGAAAATAACGAATGCAGAATAGGCGATAAAGTTAAAATTATGGAAACAAGACCATTGAGCAGGGATAAAAGATGGAGACTTGTTAAAATAATTGAGAAGGCTAAGTAAAATTCCGAAAGACCAGCTAATTGTTGTCAAGGGTTTTTTGAAAAAATTTAAAAAAACCTTGAAAAGTAAAAAAACGCATAACAACCAGACCACCCAGATTAAGTTAACATAAAATATGTATGGCTGGTCGAGGA
>JAAYQK010000113.1 GCA_012519325.1 Gracilibacteraceae bacterium
ATAAACTTGTCCCAGCTGAATTCCCTTGTCCCCATTATTCCCTGCCTGAAGAACAAAACTACAAGCATTAGAAGTATTGAAAACACAACCATCCTCAAGCCCGGCAAAGCAGGTATGTTCGGGAAAATCGGCTCATCCAGGAATCTCAGGACCTCTTGGGCTATTGTTATTATAAAGGCTGATATAATTGTCCCGGTAATGCTTCCCATTCCTCCCAACACTATTATGAGAAGTATGTTATAGGTCATGAAGAATCTGAACATCAACGGGTCGATTGTTCCCATAAGGTTACCCAGCAATCCTCCTCCTATGCCTGCAAAGAAAGCTCCTATGGTAAAGGAAAGCACCTTATGTTTGAACAAGCTGACTCCCATGCTTTCTGCAGCAATTTCATCCTCCCTTATTGCCTTGAAGGCTCTTCCGAAACTGCTGTTAACCAGCGATACCATTATGAAAATGGTAATTACGGCTGTCCCAAAACTCCACCAGAGATTTGTCGTTGCCGGAATCCCTTTAAGTCCCAAAGCACCGTTGGTTATTCTCTGTGTGTTTGTGAATATTACTCTGATAATCTCTGAAAAACCCAGGGTAGCTATGGCAAGATAATCACCCTTTAGTCTAAGAACCGGCGCTCCTATTAGGAAAGCTACAAAGGCGGAAAGTATACCTGCCAGCAAAAGTGACGGCAGGAAGGGCCACACAATTTTGTCCAAAGGTGAAATAAGGGGTGCCAGGAAGAAATTCATCTGCTTTGTGGCAATAGGCATTGTCAGCATTGCTGTAGTATAAGCACCTACGGCCATAAAGCCTGCATGTCCCAAAGAGAACAATCCGGTAAAACCGTTTATTAAATTCATGCTGAGGCCCAATACCGTGTAGATTGCACAAAGATTCAGTATTCTTAAAAGATACGAGTCCAAATGTTTATTGGCGAAAAAAACAAATACAAACAGTACAACAATGGCGGTAATTGTATAAATCGTATTCCTCTTCATATTTACACCTTCTCCGATATTTTTTCTCCCATTATGCCCGTAGGCCTAAATAGGAGTATTAATATAAGCAGAATAAAGGAGAATGCATCTCTGTAGCCGGATAGCTCCGGAAGGAATGCTACCAGAAGGATTTCTCCTATACCAAGTATGAATCCGCCAATTACCGCACCCTGTATGTTTCCTATACCGCCTATTACTGCTGCTATAAAGCATTTTATTCCCGGCATTACACCCATCAAAGGCAATATGCTGGGGAACTTGAGGCCCCACATTATGCCCCCTACCGCTGCCAGTAAGGATCCTATCCCGAAGGTAAAGGAAATTGTCTTGTCCACATCAATACCCATTATCTTCGCAGTTTCAAAATCCTTTGATACAGCCCTCATGGCCATGCCGCTTTTTGTCTTGTTGATAAGATACATTAATATAATCAGGAGAACCGCTGTGACCACCGGGATCATAAAAGTCAGCATCTGAATATGCACAGTCCCCAATTGCACCATATCGGTGAACATCGGGATCTGCGGAAAGGTTTTCGGCCTTCCGCCGTATACCACGATAGCCAGATTCTCCAAGAGGTAAGAAGCTCCTATGGAAGAAATTAGAATTGAAATACGAGGGGCTTCTCTTATAGGCCTGTAAGCCAATGTCTCAACAGTAATACCCAGGACTCCCGTCAGAGCTATTGCAATAATGAATGACACGTACCACGGCATTGAAAAAGTAACAACTCCAAAGAAAGCAAAGTATACTGCCATCATGAATATATCACCGTGGGCAAAGTTTATCAGCCTTAGTATACCGTATACCATCGTGTATCCTATGGCAACCAGTGCATAAAGACTTCCCAGTGATATGCCATTGGCTAAATGCTGTAAGAACAATTCCAGTGTCATATATACACCACCTAAGTAAAATTTCGTCAGGAGACTCCCCATTATGCCGGAAATCACACTCTCCTGAGCAATAAAGCTTTAATTCTAAAACATAAAAAATTCCTTCGAATCCAATATTGGTTAAAGCTTATTATAAAACGCACTTCCTCCCTTTAAGGGAGGAAATGCATTATACTATACTCTTTATCTTCACTTATATGGGGAAGGTTAATCCATCCATTAATTATTATTTAGGGTTCAACTACATCCATGAATGTAAATTTGCCGTCTTTTATTGTTTTAATAACAGCGCTCTTAACAGCATCGCCGTTTTCATCAAAGTTTACGACACCGGCTGCACCCTGGAAGTCTTTAATATTAAGCAAAGCATTATGGATTGATGCGGAGTCGGCTGCTCCTGCCTGTTCGATAGCCTTTATAAGAATAAGGTATGCATCGTATCCGAGAGCTGTAACTGCTGCAGGTTCTTTTCCGGGGTATTTTGCCTTGTAAGCATCCAGGAATTTTGTTGATTCATCAGTGATCGGTCTTTCTGTTGCAAAGAATGTTGAGAATACAACATCTTCAACAGCATCTCCACCTATTTCCGCAAATTCCGGAGTCTCATAAGTATCTCCACCAATAAACGGAGTCTTTATGCCTAACTGTCTTGCCTGCTTTATAAGAAGAGCTGATTCTGTAAAGTTACCCGGAGCAAATATAACATCAGGATTCTCTGCTTTTATGTTTGTGAGTTGTGCTGTAAAGTCCTGATCCCCCGTATTATAGTTGGCAACTGCAACTATACTGTTTTCATCACCAGTAAGCTTTTTGAAGTTATCCGTAAAGAACTTTGCAAGTCCTACTGCATAGTCGTTTGATACTTCCTGCACTATGGCTGCTTTCTTGGCACCAAGGCTATTGAAAGCATAGTTTGACATTACTACTCCCTGGAAAGGGTCTATGAAGCAAACCCTGAAGTAATAATCATTGCCCTGTGTAACAAGGGGATTAGTGCAAGATGTTCCCATTGTAGGAATCTTTGCATTTC
>JAAYQK010000114.1 GCA_012519325.1 Gracilibacteraceae bacterium
GGGCTATATTACAGGCACAGAATAGTAAATCGTGTCTTTTTTGGCAAAGTCGGCATGCTGCTGATTAAAAAAATTGGGCATATCTTAAAGGTTTTTCTTCTGCATATGAAGGGATACTCAAGTATGTAAATTAATATGAATAAAAGTTTAGGGGCAGGGAGAAATGGCGGAAAGGTTGCAAAAAATTATGGCACAGTCCGGTGTGGCTTCAAGGCGGAAGTGCGAAGAGATAATATGTGAAGGAAGGGTTAAAGTCAACGGTAGGGTGATTACGGAACCGGGCTGCAAGGTAGATTCGGACAAGGATGTTATAGAAGTAGACGGAAATATTATTAAGAAAATAGATGAGAAGATTTATATTCTATTGAATAAGCCTGTTGGATATATTACCAGTGTAAAGGATCAGTTTGGCAGGCCTACTGTCTTGGACCTGTTAAATGGGATAAAAGGCAGGGTTTATCCTGTGGGGCGTCTGGATTATGATACCGAAGGACTTTTAATTCTAAGCAATGATGGTGAACTTACATATAAAATTACCCATCCTAAACATAATATAAAAAAAACCTATAGAGCCTTAATCCAAGGAAAGGTGAAAAAGGATGATATAGAAGCTTTCGAAAAGGGTATAGCCATTGAAGATTATGTTACTGCCCCTGCAAAAATGGAAGTAGTAAGATACTCTAAGGGCAACAGTATAGTAGATATTATAATTCATGAGGGAAGAAACAGACAAGTAAGGAAAATGTGTTCTGCTATAGGACATGAGGTAATAAGACTTAAGCGTACAAAAATTGGAGAAATAGGTTTGAGAGGGTTAAAAAGCGGCAAATGGCGCTATCTGAACGATATAGAAATCGGATACTTAAAAAAGCAGGTGGCCCCTAAAAAAGAGGAATAATAATACTCCAGAGGTAAATCATTGTGGAAGTCTATCTCGATAATTGATATAATTAATAATTAATGCCAAAAGAACAAAGGGGGCATATAGAATGATACAGATAAGAAAAATTAAACCGGAGGATATCGGTTTTGTTATTGATATTACTTCAAAATACGGATTTACCGGAAATAAGATTTTATCTAATATTGAGCATTTTTTAATATGTGAGGATAATTACAATAAATGCGGATGCGGCTGTTTGGTTCCTTATGAAGGAAAGGGATTCATCAATTGTATTATAGTGGCTGAAGAACACAGGAGAAAGAAACTTGGCAGTGCAATAACAAAAGCACTGCTTAACATTGCAGATATGCAGGGAATTGAAGAAGTATACGCATCAGGAATTTGTGAGACCTTCCTGCAGGCAATGGGTTTTGAAAAATATACCGGAATTGATGTAGCGGATGATTTCAAGAAAGCTGTAGGTGATACAGGTGAATCAGAGTTTTACAGAGTATTTCTGAAAGATTATTTTAATCCTTGCTCAGAATAAAACTGGCAATGCCTGAAACAAATGAATTATTATTAGTATATGCACCGGAGTATTAATGTAATTAATATTCCTAAAATCATATATTTCAAAAATATAATATTGTATATTAATAATTTTTATAATAATATATGTAGTAAATGCTGAAACCAAACAGGAGGGTAATATTATGGCAAGGATTAAGCTAACTGAAACTGTATTGAGAGACGGACACCAGTCTCTGATTGCTACAAGGATGAGGACGGACGAAATGCTGCCCATTATCGAGCTTATGGACAAGGTTGGGTATCATTCATTGGAGATGTGGGGAGGCGCTACATTTGACACATGTCTAAGGTTTCTTGACGAAGACCCCTGGGAAAGGCTTCGCCAGATCAAATTAAAGCTTAAGAATACAAAGCTTCAAATGCTCTTAAGAGGGCAAAATATATTGGGATATAAGAATTATGCCGATGATGTGGTTGAAGAGTTTGTAAGGCTTTCAATCAAGAACGGTATAGATATAATAAGAATATTTGATGCCCTGAACGATTTGAGAAATATTGAAACAGCAGTAAGAGCGACTAAAAAATACGGAGGACATGCACAAGGCACTGTTGTATATACGACCAGTCCGGTACATAACATTGACTTGTATGTTGAACTGGCGAAGAAAGTACAGGATATGGGGTGCGATTCCCTTTGCATCAAGGATATGTCCGGAATACTTGCTCCATATTACGGATATGAGCTTATAAAAGAATTAAAGAAGAATATTGATATTCCGATACAGCTTCATACACACTTTACTAGTGGTATGACCGATATGACGTATCTAAAGGCTATTGAAGCCGGAGTGGATATAATTGATACCGCAATGTCACCCTTTGGTATGGGAACCTCACAGCCCCCAACAGAACCGATTGTGGCAGTACTGAAGGGTACTGAATATGATACCGGTCTTGATCTGGATTTATTGTGTGAAATAGCAGAGTACTTCAGAAAAGTGAAGGATAAGTATTTCGCAAACGGGATTCTTAGTCCAAATGTATTCAATATTGACACCAATGTGCTGTCATACCAGATTCCCGGCGGTATGCTTTCAAATCTGATGTCCCAGTTAGAGCAGGCAAATGCTATGGATAAGTATAAGGACGTGCTTAAAGAGGTGCCTAGAGTAAGAGAAGATTTGGGCTATCCTCCACTTGTAACACCATCCAGCCAGTTTGTTGGTACTCAGGCGGTATTTAATGTTCTATCCGGCAGCAGATACAAAATGATACCAAATGAAATAAAGGATTATGTCAGCGGCAGATATGGAAGACCTAGTGTTCCGATTTCCGAGGAAATAAAGAAGAAAATTATTGGGGATGAAGAGGTTATAACCTGCAGGCCTGCCGATTTGATAGAGCCTCAATTAGAGATGATGAAGGCAGAAATTAAAGAGTATTACGAGCAGGAAGAGGATGTACTGAGTTATGCGGTTTTCCCGCAGGTAGCCCTGAAGTTCTTCAGGGACAGACAGGCAAAGAAATATGGAATTGACAGCAGCCTGGCAGATAAAGAGGATAAGACGTATCCTGTATAATTGACGGCAGCCGGCCATGTATGATTTTAGTTTCATACATGGCTTTTTGCTTTGGAATGCAATAGTCAGCAATTATTATGCACATACACGTAATTGTCCCTGTTGGAGTAGAATTTTATTACCTTCACCTCTGAATTATCCTGTATTCTATTACCGCATTTAAGGCATACAAATTTGCTTTTAAGCAATTTATCATAATATATTTCAACATTTGCATTGCAATATTTTTGCCAGCTTTTCCAGCCTCTCTTGCAGAGCTTCATACGGTTATCAAAGTCTGCATATACCCATTTCAGCAGCCTGTGAAAATGGAAGGGATACTTAGTGTAGGCTATAAAATCCCTTGGCAAGCCGAGGGATATTGCATAATTCTCAAATGTTTTCTCAATAAGGGATTGCAGAGGATCTTCTATTTTAATGCTTGTAAAGGAATGGTTTGAGCGGACAAGAAATCGTCTTGTATCTTCAAACATATAACCCTGACATACATGAATTCTTTCTCTCTTTTTTACCGAGAGCTTATCAAAAGCATTCATTACAACTTTTGTTGTATAATATATGTATGATTTATTCTTAAAGTTGTATTCATTAAATAAATGGACCGGGAGTATTTCATAATAATACTCTTCTGTTTCCTTTCGTAAAATGCCGATGCAGGTACCGCCCACCAAGCTGCCGCTTCCCGCATCATCTATCTGTATCATTTTATCACCTGCACAGCACAAACTGGTTATAGTATACACAGAACAGCATTTATTAATCTGAATAAATCATTAACAAGAATGTAAAATATACAAAATTGGGGGTATTGCTTTGAACATACTAATTTCCAATGATGACGGCATATACTCATATGGATTGTATGAACTGGCCAAGAGAGCGAAAGAATTTGGAAAGATTGCTGTAGTAGCACCTGATAAGGAGCAGAGCGCCATTGGACATGCAATTACTATGCATCAGCCTTTGAGATGCGGGAAAATAGAGCTTCGCGATCTGAATATTGATGCTTGGTGGGTAAACGGTACGCCTGCAGATTGTGTCAAGTTAGGTGTTGAGACACTCCTTCCGGAACGTCCCGACCTGGTCATTTCAGGTATAAATGACGGTGAAAACCTGGGTACGGACATTATATATTCAGGAACGGTTTCGGCGGCCATTGAAGGATTGCTCTTTAGTATTCCTTCAATAGCATTATCCTATGCAGGAAAATGCAGTACGGATTTCTCCGTGGCTGCAGAAGCTGCTGTTCAGGTAATCAGGCAGGTGTTGGATAATGGAAAGATAGATAACATGCTCTTGAATGTAAATATTCCGGAAGCCGACAGGATTGAACTCATAAAAGGCATAAAAATAACCAGGCTTGGAGTAAAAAGATACAGAAATAGTTTTGAGAAAAGAAAGGATCCCCGGGGTAACAGTTACTATTGGCTGGCCGGAGAGCTTATACAGGATGAAATGGGTGAAGAAACTGATATATATGCAATAAGAAAGGGTTATGTTTCACTGACACCTATACACATTGACCTTACAAGCTATGAAGCAATAAAAAAAATCAGCGGATGGAACCTCTCACTAAATAATTGCTGACAAAAATATGAAATTAATTTGGCAATTGTTATTGCAATAGAGAATATAATAATATATACTAAAAAATGAAGGGAAAATTGCAAAATTTCTAATGCATAATAAAAAATGAAATTTTAATTGCATTATTTAATTATTTTGTGGAGGTCAGAAAAATGAAATTGGAGGATATCAAAGCGGGGGAAATAGTGACTGAAAAGGTCATAATAAATCCTGCATGGTGCAAAGGCTGCGGTATATGTGTTGCATTTTGCCCGACAAAAGCTTTGGAGCTTAAGAATGACAAGGCTGTATTGGCGGATGTTGACAAGTGCATACAATGTGGAGCATGTGAACTTAGGTGTCCTGATTATGCAATATATCTTGGGAGGAAGAAAAATGAAAAGCAGGGTTAGACTAATGCAGGGAAATGAAGCGTGTGTGGAAGGCGCTATTGCTGCTGGAATGAGATTTTACGCCGGATATCCCATAACACCTTCTACTGAGATCGCTGAATTATCAGCGGAAAAGCTGCCTTTGGTCGGCGGAAGATTTATGCAGATGGAAGATGAAATTGGAGGTATGGCCGCTATCATTGGAGCTTCACTTGCAGGAGCAAAAAGTATGACAGCTACCAGCGGACCGGGATTTTCACTTAAACAGGAAAACATAGGTTATGCTACTATAGCAGAAGTACCTTGTGTCATAGTGAATGTTCAGAGGGGAGGCCCCAGTACGGGCATGCCTACTTCACCGGCTCAGGGTGAAATCATGCAAGCCCGTTGGGGTACTCACGGTGACCACCCTGTTATTGCCCTTACTCCTTCATCAGTAAGGGAAACCTTTGATCTTACTATAAAGGCTTTTAATATGGCAGAAAAATATAGAACGCCTGTCATACTATTAATGGATGAAGTAATTGGGCATATGAGAGAGAAAGTTCAATTACCTGATCCTTCAGAATTGGAAATTGTAGAAAGAAAGAGGCCTGATTGCAGCAGCGAGGAATATTTGCCATACAAGGCGGATTATGATCTGGTACCGCCAATGGCAGACTTTGGTACAGGCTATAGATACCATGTAACCGGATTGGTGCATGATGAAACAGGCTTTCCAAGCAACAATGCTGAAGTAGCCGATAAACTTATAAGAAGGCTTTCGAATAAAATAGAAATGCACAGAGACGAAATCGAATCTTGGGAGGAAGAAAATACTGAAGATGCCGAGATAATCATATTATCATACGGCTGTGTAGCCAGGGCATCAAAATCAGCGATGAATATACTTCGGAGTAAAGGAATAAAAGTTGGCACTTTCAGGCCTATCAGCATTTGGCCATTTCCTGAAAGAAGGCTTAGGGAACTGTCGCTCAGAGTTAAGACCATTGTAGTACCTGAAATGAACTTGGGGCAGCTGGTCCTTGAAGTTGAAAGAATATGCGGCTGTAATACAATCATTGAAAAATTGAACAAGGTCAGTTGTGAAATTATTTATCCTGAGGAGATAGTCAGGAAGATAGAGGAGGTACTTTAGCATGCCCAGTGAATTAGTTGAAAATTATTTTAGAACCGAAAAGCTTCCGCAGATATGGTGCCCCGGCTGCGGTCATGGTACAATAACAAGATCAATAGTTTCTGCAATAGACAAATCGGGGCTTGATAAAAACAAGGTATGCATTGTATCAGGAATAGGCTGTTCTTCAAGAGCACCGGGATATCTTGACTTCAATACACTTCATACTACCCATGGGCGTGCTCTGGCTTTTGCCACAGGTATAAAGATGGCAAAGCCGGATATCAATGTGATTGTCATAATGGGTGATGGGGATTCAACAGCAATCGGAGGTAATCATCTTATTCATGCGTGCAGAAGAAACATTGGAATAACGGCAATAGTATACAACAACAGCATATATGGAATGACAGGAGGCCAGTATTCCCCTACAACACCAAAATACGACAAAGGAACCACAGCTCCGTACGGAAACATAGATAAAGCATTCGACATATGTAATCTTGCCGCTTCAGCAGGAGCTACCTATGTAGGGAGGGCCACAGCTTACCATGCAAATCTTCTGACATCTCTTGTACAGAATGCACTGAATAACGATGGGTTCTCTCTGATAGAAGCTATAAGCATATGTCCGACTTACTATGGAAGAAAAAACAAAAGAGGCACTGCGGTAAATATGATGGAGTGGCAGAAGAATAATGCAGTCAATATATCGGCTGCAGCAAAGCTTTCTCCTGAGGCACTGGAAGGGAAACTTCTCATTGGTGAGTTAAAGAACAGCCCAGAGCCGGAGTATACCAATGAGTATCAAAAGATCATAGATAGATTGAAAAAGGAGAGACAGTGATGGAAAGGTATGAAATCAGACTTAGCGGCTCCGGAGGACAAGGACTGCTTCTAGGTGGAATAATACTGGCGGAAGGCGCTATAAGTGACGGAAAGAATTCGGTGCAGACACAATCCTATGGTCCTGAGGCAAGAGGAGGAGCAAGCAAATCCGAAGTTATTATATCAAGTGAAGAGATTGATTTCCCAAAAGTAAGAAATTGTGATATACTACTGTCATTGACTCAAAAAGCTTATGAAAAATATGGCTCAGGCCTTAAGGAAGATGGTATACTTATAGTGGACAGTTCTGTCAGTGCCATAAAATCAGGGAATATAAAGATATACAGTGTACCAATACTTGATACGGCCATTAAGGAACTGGGCAAACCTATGGTAACTAATATTGTTGCACTGGGAGTACTTGTTGAGATAACAAAGGTTATCTCAAATGAGGCTTTGGAAAAAGCGGTTCTTGACAGGGTTCCCAAGGGTACGGAGGATCTTAACAGAAAAGCTCTTACAAAAGGATATGAATTGGCAAGAAATTTAATATAGGTGGAGATAATCAACATGAGTGAAAGCGTAGAATTAATGAAGGTTATTCAGACAGGTTTCCACAGGCTGAGCAAGGGTCAGAAGATAATTGCACAATACATAATGAATAACTACGATAAAGCTGCATTTATGACTGCCGCAAAGCTGGGAGAAGTAGTCGGAGTAAGTGAATCAACCGTTGTAAGATTTGCAAATACAATAGGATTTGATGGATACCCCCAACTGCAAAAACAGCTGCAGGAAATGGTAAGAACAAAACTTACAACTGTTCAGAGAATTGAAATGAGTTCGGATTATTCAAATAAGACAAGTATATTGAAGAATATTCTTAAGTCTGATATGGAAAACATCAGAACAACCATGGAAGAGATAGACGGTACAGCTTTCGAGCAAGCGGTAAAGGCAATAACTGAAGCAAAGAATATTTACATAATAGGATTGAGAAGCTCAACCGCTCTTGCAGAATTCCTGGGTTTTTATCTTAATTTTATCAGAGATAATATTCATGTTGTGACATATACTATCGGAGATATTTTTGAGCAGCTTTTCAGAATCGGAAAAGATGATCTTGTAATTGGGATTACATTCCCAAGGTATTCTACAAGAACGCTGAAAGCATTTGAATATGTGAAATCCAGAGGGGCTAAAACAATTGCAATCACTGACAGTGTTTTGTCACCTCTTTGCACAAATGCAGATTATACGCTTATTGGAAAAAGCAACATGGAATCCTTCGTGGACTCAATAGTTGCTCCCATGAGTGTGCTGAATGCACTGATAGTTGCTGTTGGAATCAAGGAGAAAAAGAATATATCAGTATCCTTTGCAAACCTTGAGGATATTTGGAATAAGTATAATATATTTTCGTCAGATAAGGACGATTAAAAAATCCTGCCTTTACAGGGCAGGATTTTTTAATCCTATGTAATTCGCGAGAGAAGGACATGGGGACGTTTCCCCGAGGACATGGGGACGTTTCCCCTGTCTCACTGAAAGCGAGACACGCGAAACGTCCCCATGTCCTCCCCATGTCCTCTGTCGCATTATTCTTATTTTATGATATAATTGATATGGCTATTTAGGAGGGATTTGATGACAAGGCTTTATCTTGCAAGACATGGAGAAACCGAATGGAATAAAAACGGCAGGGCACAGGGAAGGACAGATACGGAGCTCAGCACTGCAGGGATACGGCAAGCGAAGCTGCTGGCAAGGAGACTTATAAAAGAAGATATAAAAGTTATATACTCCAGCAGCTTGAGAAGAGCAATGAAAACGGCTGAAATAATAGCAGAGCAAAAGCAGTGCGAAATAATCGGGTCTGACAAGTATCAAGAAATGTGCTTCGGTCCCTGGGAAGGCATGACAATAAGTGATATAAAGGGCAAATACAGTGAACATTACAGGATCTATAGGGAGGATCCCGTCAATTTCAAGCTGCCCGGGGCAGAAACCTTCATTGATCTTACAGAACGCACATATAGTGCGATTATGGATATAGTGCAGCTTCATAAAGGCGTAAATATACTTCTGGTATCTCATGGGATTGCCATTAAAGCTGCAATAGTCAGATTAATGGGATTAGATATAATGGACTTTAATAGTTTAAGAATAGACAATGCATCTGTTTCAATACTGGAATTCTCTGAGGATATTTACGAAAAACCTGTTTTAGTGTGTCTTAATGATACCAGTCATTTAAGGGAGGAAAATTATTGAAGCATATAGCAGTTCTGCGGTTGGGATAATAGAGTTGAAGTAAAAGAAAAGGTCATGCTTTGAAAGGATGTTTTTCTTGAGATATGATGTAGTAGTTATCGGGGGTGGCCCTGCAGGGATGATCGCTGCCGGAACAGCTGCCTCCAGAGGGAAAAGGACGATGCTAGTTGAAAAGAATGAAAAGCTGGGAAAGAAGCTTTTTTTAACGGGCAAAGGAAGATGCAATATTACAAACACAGCAGATTTTGATGAATTCATGAAGAATATTCCGAGAAATTCGAAATTCTTTTTCAGTTCCTTCAAGAACTTTTCAAATAGTGATCTTATAATACTTCTTGAGTCGCTGGGGCTTAAAACAAAGATAGAAAGAGGCGGAAGAGTTTTTCCCGAATCCGACAAGTCCAGTGATGTGATAAGAGCCCTGGAAAGATATTTAAATAAGAATAAGGTTGATATAAAGCTTAACAATAGGCTTCTGGGATTCAGGCAGGAAAATGGTGCTGTGACAGGCACAATACTTGATAATGGGCAGTTTGTGGAATGCAGCTCATTAATAATTTGTACAGGAGGGTTATCATATCCTCAAACAGGATCGACGGGAGACGGATATGCAGTTGCCGAAAAGGCAGGACACACCATAATTGAGCCTAAGCCCTCATTAGTTCCGTTAGTGTCGGAGGATACATTTATTAAGGAATTGCAAGGACTCTCCTTAAAAAATGTATCAATTAAGGCTAGTGCCGATGGAAAGCTTTTATATGAGGACTTTGGGGAAATGCTTTTTACCCATTATGGATTATCAGGCCCCATAATATTATCTGCAAGCTATTTTATTGCAGATTCTCTTAGAAAAAAGAAAAACACAAAAATAAGTATTGATCTGAAGCCTGCTCTTTCGGAAGAAGAGCTTGACAGAAGGATAATCAGAGATTTTGAAAAAAACATTAACAAGCAGTTTAAGAACTCTCTGAACCAGCTGCTGCCCCATAAACTCATACCTGTTATTATCTCTCTTTCAGGTATAAATGAGTCAAAAGAAGTGCACCAGATAACAAAACAGGAGAGAAAATCCCTTATAAAGCTTCTAAAGAGTTTTACCGTTACTGTGAAAGATACAAGGCCCATTGATGAAGCTATAGTGACTTCCGGAGGCATAAATTTAAAGGAGATAAATCCTAAGACAATGGAATCAAAGCTGATAAAAGGTCTGTATTTTGCGGGTGAAGTAATTGATCTGGACGCTTTTACCGGAGGCTTTAATCTTCAAATTGCATTTTCTACCGGTTATGGAGCGGGCTTTTATGCTTAGTACCTTGTAACACTTAAAAGCTGTATAAATTTCGTATCGCTATGCAGCAATTAGATGTTACAAGGTATTAGTTGAATAAATACCTCCCGAAAGAGGAATTATCTAAATATATATACATACGGGAGGAGTACAAAATGAACAGGGGCTTCCAAAACTGGTGGGAGAGGATTAACGGTTTAATTAGAAGAGTTTTGATATTTTTGTTTTCAGCGCTGATAGTTACACAGACACTGCTCATGAATCAAACAATAAAAACTTTCATAAGCAGGACTGATAAGCTGGAGGGCAGATCTATCGCAGAAAGCCAGCTTTTCATAAAAAGAGGAGAAGTTGAAATATCCATAGAGAATTATCCTTCTCTGAAACCGCTGGTTTTTTATGTGAATGGGGAAGGGGTTTCTACTCCTTCCGGAAAAAAAATAAAACTGCGGGTAAAAGATAGTGATATTATTGAAGTAAGCGGCTCATTAAATGATACGGTTATTCTCAAGGTTACTGCTGTATCCGAAAATATAATGGTACCGCAGCCGGGTAAGTTCATATATGTGAATGATAATCTCGTAATGATTGACAGGGTAAGAATAAGGTAGGTGGTATTCATATGGTAGGCATCAGAGGTGCTACTACAATTAAGAAAGACAGTGAGGAGGAAATAATCAGAGGCACATTTGTCTTATTGGAAAAGATTATAAGCTTAAATTCCTTACGCAGTGACAAAATTACTGCTATTTTTTTCTCCTGTACCAAGGACATAACCGCAGCATATCCTGCTAAGGCAGCCAGGGATATGGACCTTACCGATATACCTTTGCTGTGTTTCCAGGACATGTATGTTGAAGGCAGCATAGAGAAATGCATAAGGTTGTGTGTTTTTTATGATGGAAAAATTGATAAAAAACATATCAAACATGTTTTTTTAAACGACGCAAAGCAGTTGAGGCCTGATCTCGTAAACGGCATTTAATCTTTCATTTTAAAAATCATTCTGGTAAAATTATATGTGTCAATCGTTATAAAGGGGGTAATCTATGATGAGCTATAAGGTGATAGCTATAGACGGACCCGCAGGAGCAGGCAAGAGCACCATAGCGAAAAAGCTTGCTGATGTCATAGGCTATACATACATTGATTCAGGTGCGATGTACAGAGCAATTACATTAAAGATACTGGTAAAGAATATACCATTGAAGGAAACAGAAAAGCTTATTAGCATAGCTGAGGAAACCGAAATAGATTTCCGGGACAACAGCATATATCTTGACGGCATAGTTGTCAATGACGAAATTCGAGAAGAAAGGGTCAGCAGAAATGTATCTTATGTTGCAGCCATACCTGAAATCAGAAAACTGATGGTTGATATTCAGAGAAAGATATCCAGGAACAAGAATGTTGTAATGGATGGCCGTGATGTAGGTACAGTCATCTTTCCTCAGGCAGATGTGAAGTTTTATATTACTGCCTCTGTTCAAGAAAGAGCGGCGAGAAGATATAACGAATTAAAGCAAAAGGGCTATGAAGCTGAGATTCAGGATATCAAGTCACAAATTGCCAAAAGGGATCACATTGATTCTACGAGAAGCGACTCTCCTTTAAGAGCTGCTGATGATGCAATAATAATTGATACAACAGGAAAAAGCATAGAAGAAGTACTGGATGAGGTTATTTCAAATATATAAGCGAAGGGGGGAGGCATTGATGCTCTACAGGATTGCCAGAGCATTATTAATTCCGGTATTTTTATTTTTTTATAACTACAGAATATCAGGCCGTGAAAATATTCCGAAAAGCGGTGCATACATAGTCTGTGCAAATCATGTAAGTGTAATAGATCCGATACTTGTGGGCATATCAATACCTAACAGGATTTATTTCATGGCAAAGGCTGAATTATTCAGGAATATACTGCTGAGAGCCTTGTTGAACGGACTGGGTGCATTTCCGATAAGAAGAGGAGAAGTGGACATTAAGAGTATTAAGACTTCTCTTAAACTGTTAAAAAACGGGAAAGTGCTTGCTCTTTTTCCGGAGGGGACAAGAAATAAAAGCGGTGAAGTTGTTGCAGAACCGGGAATTGCAATGCTTGCAACAAAGTCAAAGGCTCCCATTATTCCGGTAGCAATTATCAGCAATTATAAGTTTTTTAAAAGGACAGAGATAGTTATTGGAGAACCTATTGAACTTACCGAGTATTATGACAGGAAACTTTTAAACGATGAATATATTAAAATAAGCCTTGATATAATGAGGAAAATCAATGAACTCAAGAGGGATAAAATAAATGGAAATAATTCTTGATAAAAATGCAGGATTCTGCTTCGGAGTTAGAAGAGCTGTGAATAAAGCCTTTGATGAGGTTGATAAAGAAAAGGGAAAAAGGATTTTTACATATGGGCCTCTTATACACAATGATCAAGTTATAAGCAAGCTTGAGGAGCAAGGGATAAAATCCGTAGAAAACATCGACGATATAGGATGTAAGGATTCCGTAATCATTATTCGTTCTCACGGAATCGGCAGGGAAAAATATAAGCAGCTTGATTATAAGGGTTTAACATATATTGACTGTACATGCCCTTATGTTGTCGCAATACATAAAAAAGTAAGAGAATACTACGAAAAAGGATATAAGATACTTATTGCCGGGGATAAATTTCATCCCGAAGTAATAGGAATAAACGGCTGGTGTGACTATTCGGCGGATATACTGGATGATGAAAAAACAGTAGACAAACTTCCTATATATGATAAAATATGTTTAGTTGCACAAACTACAATTACAAAAAAAATTTGGGACAGCGTAGTGGATGCCGTTAAGAAAAAATATAAAAATGCAATAATATTTAATACCATTTGCAGAGCTACTGAGGAAAGGCAGGAATCGGCTAAGCTGCTTTCAAAGCAAGTTAATTGTATGATTGTTATAGGAAGCAGAAGGAGTTCAAATACGAATAAGCTTTATCAAATCTGTAAGGATAATTGCGGTAATGCTTATCATATAGAAAGAGCAGAGGATTTGCCGGCAGAGATGCTTAAGGGATTTAACACCGTTGGTATTACGGCGGGTGCATCCACACCTGATTGGGTAATTAAGGAGGTTATGGGAAAAATGCAGGAGATTAATGACAACACGATGGAGAATAAAGAGAATATGTTGGAGAATCAGGAAATTGCAATGGATGACGAGGAGAACTTATCGGATGATCAGGGGAGCATGATGGAAGAGTATGAAAAGACCATGAGAGCTGTCTACCCCGGAGATACTGTAAAAGGGACTGTAATGATGGTTACGGATGAAGAAATCATGGTCAATATTGGATATAAATCTGACGGGATTATTAAAAAGGAAGACTACACATGGGAGTCTGAGGTTAACCTGAAGGATGTCATAAAACCGGGAGATGAATTGGAGGTAATAGTAGTAAGCATAAACGACGGTGAAGGCAATGTTGTGCTTTCGAAGAAGCTTCTTGATTCAGAAAGGAACTGGAGCAATATAGAAGCAGCATTTAATGAAAAAACTCCTCTGGAAGGTTACGTAAAGGAAATAGTAAAGGGTGGAGGAATAGTCGAAATAATGGGTATCAGAGCTTTTATGCCTGCATCTCATTTTGATATAAGATATTCTGAAAACCTCAGTAATTATCTCAATACAAAAGTAAATGTAGAAGTTATTGAATTTGATCCGGAAAAAAGAAAGGTTATTGTATCAAGAAAGTCACTGTTGAAAAAGGAGCAGGAAATTAAAGAAAAAGCAGTGTGGGATAGCATTGAAACCGGACAGAAATTGACCGGTGAGGTTAAACGTCTGACAGATTTTGGTGCCTTTGTAGATATTGGCGGAGTTGACGGACTAATTCATATATCAGAACTTTCGTGGTCCAGAGTAAAACATCCCTCTGAGGTTGTAGAACCAGGTGATAAGGTGGAAGTAGAGGTATTAGCCGTTGATAAGGAAAAGAAAAAGATTTCTCTTAGTCTTAAACAAACTATTCCTGAACCTTGGTCTGTTATGGGAGACAAGTATAAGCCCGGAGATGTAGTTGAAGTAAAGGTGTTGAGATTTTCAAACTTCGGAGCCTTTGTAGAGGTTGAGCCAGGTATAGACGGCCTTGTCCATATTTCACAGATATCTGACAAAAGAATTGCTAAACCTTCTGATGTACTGAAAATAGGAGAGATTGTAAAGGCAAAGATAATTGACATAAAGGCTGAAGAAAAGAAAATAAGCTTGAGCATAAGAGAGCTTATTGGAACAAATGAACAAACAGATAATAAGATCGATGAAGGATTAGTTGAAGAAGCAGCTGAAAAGCCGACAGAGGAAGTAACAGAGGAAGTATCTGAAAAACCGGCGGAAGAAGCAGCTGAAAAATAATAAGAATCCTCTGAAACACACTACTTTTAAGATTCGCGAGTGGTGTGTTTTTTGTATGTATAATTGTTGTCTATTCTGTCAACAATAATACAGACCTCACAAAATACATTGAGACCCCCTTTACATTATATTTTCGTGATATTAACATATCACGACTTTTTTTTCTTTTTATCCTATGATAAAATTATTATAATTCTAAACAGGTGCTTAATATTACTTTTTTTGAGGAGATGCATATGCTTGATAACTATGAAGGCTTTAAAGAAAAAATATTGAAACTTACAGGAATCGATCTGTCAAGCTACAAGGAACGACAGATGCGAAGAAGGATAGACTCGCTTATCCGGAGAAATAACTATGACGATTATGATTTATATTTCAAAGCTTTGACACGGAATCCGGATCTATACAATGAATTCATTAATTATCTTACAATAAATGTATCCGAGTTCTACAGAAATCCTGATCAATGGAGTATACTGGAAAATGAGATACTTCCCGAAATAATGAAGTACAATAAAAGACCTAAAGTATGGAGCGCAGCATGTTCCACAGGAGAAGAGCCTTATTCACTTGCAATGATGATGAGCAAATTTATCGATTTAAGCAGCTTTAGAATACTGGCAACAGACATAGATGACGGTGCTGTGAATAAAGCCAAAAGAGGGGTGTATTCTCCCAAAAGCCTTGAAAATCTTCCAAGTAATTTTATTGATCGTTTTTTTATAAAATCAGGTGATAACTACGAAATAAGTGAAAGAATAAAAAACTGTATAGAATTTAAACATCACAACCTGCTTGTGGACAAGTATCCAGAAAACTGTGACCTGATTCTATGTAGAAATGTAATGATTTATTTTACAGAAGAAGCTAAAGCAGAAATGTACCATAATTTCAGAAAATCTCTGAGCAGTAATGGAGTGCTGTTCGTAGGCAGTACGGAGCAGATTATTCTTCCAAACAGATATAAGCTGAAGTCAATAAGGACATTCTTCTACAAAAGAAGCGAATAAGTATAGAAAAAACACAGTAATGATACTGTTCTTATAACCTGTATTGTGACTTGGGGCGGAATTTAAAGTCCTCCCCAAAATGTTTGTCAAGGTGAAATTATGCCGCACATCATTTCCGTATATATCATAATACTCCAAAATATAATATATTAACCGGAACTGCAGGTACATATCATGATTGGAGTGAATATAATGCCTACGGAATCTCAAAGAAAATTCACATCGCAAATAAATCAAAGAGAAAAAGCAATACTGGATAAAGTTTTGAGCCATTATGACTTTCGGGTAGAATCAATAGATAAAGTCAGAAGCGCATATAAGATCTGTACGAATAAAGGTTTATTTTGTTTAAAGGGTGTAAGTAGCGGCTATGAAAAAGCAAAAAAGAGCTATCACCTCATGAAGCATCTTAGAGAAAACGGCTGTGACTATATCGCAGAGTACTACTTTACTAAAGATGGGAAACCGATAATAAAGCGCAAAGATAAAGCCTTCTATCTTACTTATTGGATTGAAGGGCATGAGGCAAGCTTTTCTGCACCGGATGAAATGCAAAGGTACTCTGAGCTTCTGGCAGATTTCCATAGCCGGTTAAAAGGATTTAAATCCCCTAAACATGTGAAGATCAGATCTCATATTAAAAAGTGGCGGAAAACCTTCATGAAATGCAGGGACGAACTGGCTGAATACAGGAAATATATTGACAAGCTTAAACTGAAGGCCGAGTTCGATTATACATACAGAGACAATATAGACTATTTCATAAAAGAAGCCGAACTTGCAATTGAAATACTGGATCACAGCAGATACGATGAGCTTCGTGAATATTATATAAATGAAGGTACTATATGTCACGACAGCTTTTATTATCAAAACATTATAGTTGATAAGAATAATAAACTGTATATTGTTGATTTGGAATCATGCCAGTATGACATTCCCATAAGTGATTTAGGCAAAATGATAAGAAGGATACTTTCCAAAAAAAGATTCAAATGGGACTTTGATTTATGCAGGAGATTGATTGAAAGCTATTGCAAGATAAGGCCCATGTCAAGGGAAGAATACGAAATGCTATTGTCAATGCTGATTTTTCCTCATAAATTCTGGAAGCTTGGCAGAAAACGATATATAAAAAACAAAAAGTGGGACGAAAAGAAATACATGAA
Organism: Gracilibacteraceae bacterium; assembly: GCA_012519325.1. Classification (GTDB taxonomy): domain Bacteria; phylum Bacillota; class Clostridia; order Lutisporales; family Lutisporaceae; genus BRH-c25. The sequence goes on from JAAYQK010000114.1 coordinate 17,041, forward strand.
AAAACTGAAAAGACAGTTACGGAACAGAGAATATAAAAGAGAGTTTATCTATTGTTATATCAAATTCTACGGCATTGATAGAGATTATGATCCGGATATTATTGAGCTGTAGACAAAAAGCCACCTCATTTTCTTACCTTCTAAACAAATATTAGTTGAAAATTTCAAAAAGAGCAGAAATTTTTACATTGACAAATTATACTAATGTATGTAAAATATACATAACGCCACTCATCATACGATGAGCAGCAAAAAATGAAAATATTTGACAAGAAATATATAGCTATATATAAATCCTTATGTAATAAAATGCAAAATAATTTTGGAGGAATTAAGGTGAAAAAGTATAATGTAGCCGTAGTCGGTGCAACAGGCATGGTTGGAAGAATGTTTCTCAGATTGCTGGCAGAAAGGCAGTTCCCCATAGCTGACTTTTATGCATTTGCCAGCGCAAGATCCGCAGGCAGCAAGATTACATTCAAGGAAAAGGAGTATGTTGTTGAAGAGCTTAACGAAAAATCCTTCGACAGGCATATAGA